>DATEAE010000174.1:0-6817 GCA_035288505.1 Candidatus Nanoarchaeia archaeon | reverse complement strand
TGATATCACCGGACATTTTGATGCGATTGTTGTTGCGTACTTCAATAATCGACGAGCGCTGGATAATTTTCTGAAAAAAATACAGACGTTTGATTTTGTTGAACGAACCGAGACAGTGTTGATATTGAATGCGATTAAGGAAGGGAATGTTGAGATTGAGTGAGGATATCAATAAATTTATTTGTTACAGTCTCAAAAGTCTGATTACTGATTTTTCCTATCTTTTTTATCACCAGCTGTTTGTCAATTTTTAGGATATTTTCAACTTTTATGCAGCACTCAGTGAATAATCTGCCATCTTGTAAATCATTTGATGTGAGACGCACGGTGTAGAAATCTCGAGAGATGTTCGATGTAACGCCAACAACGATAACATCTTCAGACTGAACATTGAATTCATTATTGCTGATAACTATAACGGGTCGTACTTTTCTCCCGGATTGGTCAGAAAAAGGAAATGGAACAAGCAGAATGTCTCGTTGCTCTACAGGTAGGCGTTCCATGTCTCATCATCTTTTTTATTGTCCCAGATTTTTGCCATTGATTTCTCAGCAAGCACAAGCCAGCCAATTTTTTCTTTTTTTGTTCGGTCCAACTTTTCCAGGATTAAGTGACGGACAAATTCTGACTTTGAAACAAGCTTTTTTCTCTTAATGAAAGCATCAAGCTCCCGTGCCTCGTTCTCAGGTAACTTCACAGTAAGTGTTTTCATAGTAATCTCTGGGGATTACTTACTTAAAAAGTTTACGTTTTCGCAATGTTCCACAGCAGGTTGAACTGTTTGAGGTAGGTCTGTGCGACTTTGTCGCTGTCGATGGTGATAAGATAGTGTGGATTACCCCAGATAAAAATATAGACTTTTGACTGAAAAATCACCGTCGTTGTATCTCCCAGATATTTCTTGTCAATTTCTTTATAGCTGATATTTGGATAGGATAGTTTTTTTCCTTTGTTTGCGATAATCACTTTTTCATGCACGTTTTTTTCTTTGATGATGGTAAAGTACTGTTTCAGATAAATCGGCTCAACAGTATCAAGAACATTCTCGTCAACTCCTATTGCGTACACCGTATCGTTTTTCTTGAGCTGTGCAACAAGGTCCTTAATCAGCGTGCGATACACACGCTTTCCCCGGTGCAGCTCGATTCGTGTCTCTTCTTTTGTTGCATGAAAAAGCGCAGACAGCTTGGGCAACACTTCATCGATATGCTTCAGTTTCAGCTCGAACAGCTCACGCAATGCTTTCGGGTCAACCGCCTGATAATGCTTCTTGCCGTCAACAAGAACCGTGTTCACAATTCCTTTGTCGAGCAGTCTTTCTACCGTGTCATAGACATACGAGCGGTGCAAACCTGTTTTTTCTGCACATTTTGTTGGGTTTAATATGCCGTGCTCGAGAAGGATAAGGTACAGTTTGATTTCGTTGTCCGTCAATCCTATTTCTTTTAACTCAGCTTCGTACATGTTATGTTTCCATCAGCCATTTCCATAATGGTATGATGGTTATGTCACCTCTTTTTTCTTCAACATCACGTGACAATACAATCGATTGAGTTGTCTTTTTGAATTTTGCTGCAAATTCTTGCAATGATTGAATTTCTCTTTCATTGACTGCATCAGCAAAACATACATTCATTGCTGTCAGGGAATTATCTTTATTCTTAATAACAAAATCCACTTCGCCTTTGCCTTTCCAATAGGATGCATCTAATTCACGCCGTTCGAGTTCTGTTCGTACGCAGTTTTCAGCCAGTCTTCCACTATCGCTAGAAAAACGAAAACCAACGATGTTGCGCAGTCCGCAGTCGATGACATAACTCTTTAATGGTATTTGTGCTTTTTCAATCAGCGAATAAGAAAAGTGTTGTAACGGTAAAAAAATATGTGCATCTTCAAGATAAGAGATGTAATCTTTGATGCTATCAATGGAAAGCCCGGTAAAGTTCCGTATTTTTCGGATGGTTGTTGGATTAGAGATGTTTGTAAGAAGGTACACTGCCAAATCCGTAATTTTTTTTGCATTAATGTCATGCCTTTTGACAATATCTTTATAGATAATATCATCAAAGTACTGCTTCAGAAGTAAAGATTTTATATCGTCGTCTTTAAAATAAACTTCAGGGAATCCACCATATTCCAGATAACGATAAAGAGCGTTGATAATTTTGCTTTTTGTCTGGCTTGTAATGATGTGAGTATCTACACCGGAAAAAGCTAAAAATTCGCTGAAGGAGAGAGGATAGATAACAAATGTGATGTTGCGCCCAGTAAGAAGTGTTGAAAATTCGCCACGCAACAGATGTGCAGAAGAGCCGGAAATGATAAATTTTACAGGCTCGTGAAGGTCATAATATTTCTTAAGGAAATGTTCCCAGCCATCACTATTTTGTATTTCATCGAGAAAAACAAATGCCGGCTTGTCAGGATTCATGTGCTGGCGATAACATGTATAGATAGATTCAAGACGCTCTTTTTTAAGCAATTCATCATCAAGGTTGACATACAGAATTTTTTTAGCATCGACAGTACGTACAAGTGATGCAACCATCTGGTACATGAGCGTTGTTTTTCCGCTTCTCCGTATGCCCGTCAATGCAATGATTTCTTTCTCTTTGAGAACTTTCAGGATTGCAGGATTGAATGTTCGTGTCCTGCCTACAAGAGCTTTGGGCACTTCTTTTGTGTTCCACCATGGATTCCAGTTATTGAGTGTTTCGATGTCCATGAGCGTTGTATACTCTGTTCATTTATAAAGGTTACGATTCAAACGTTCACTTTGAGGATTTTTTGAACGTTTTGGTCTTCAGTTTATAATAAGAAGTTGTACTTTAAAAATCTTTCGTAAGCTTTCTTACAACAATAATTTAGGTCTTTTAGAACACTTTCCGCATTAGCCATTAGTAACACCTAATTATCTACTTTTTAAAAGTTTTAGCAACCCCCCCCAGTTACGAAAAGTGTCGCAGCGCTATGATTGGAGAAAAAGAAATCAGAACAATCGCTGTTACTCCAGGAAGAAAAAAACGTACGCTCGAATTTTTTTTTTGATTTCTCTCTGCATATGTGCTGGAAAAATTATAGACAATTCCCCACAACCAGCGGCAACAACACCGTCGCATCGCCTTCAATGGTAACGTGACTTGCGTTTGCTGCAACTTTGCCCCACGATATGCCTTCTTTTACTCTCGCTCCTGACAAGCTGCCGTCCCATTCAGGTGCAGTTGTAATGTAAACAACATAATTTAAGCCATCTTTGAACTGGTTCCACCAAATCGTGTGGTGTTTTGAAATGCCGCCGCCAATCATCAACGCACCGGTTTTTTTTGCGTCAAACACAATCGCTGCAAGCTCTTGTTCATCTTTGAAAACATCAATCATGAAATCAGGATGCTTTTGCCGGAACATCCATATCTGTGAACCTACTGAACCGTCAGTAATTCCCGGAACAAACACAGGAAGATTGTTTTTTGCTGCCCAGTATAAAATTGAATCTTCGTCATCAAGACGCTTGCCGATTTCGTAGCACAATTCGCGCGTCGAAAGAATCTGTTGCTTTTGATGAATTGATTCGATGATAGGAAGTAATTTTTTTTCGAGAACAATGCCATAACTATCGTTTGGAACAAGAACATTACCTAATCTGTTGATTCCTTTTTTTCTTAATTTTGCATCGTCCATGTCAAAGCTGCCATGATAATAGTCTTTCCAGCAGCGCGCCAAGTCATGGTCCAATGTGCCACATGTTGTAATAATAACATCAACGAGTTTCCTTTTTACCAAATCTTTGATAACGCCCCTGCAGCCCGTTGCAATGATGGCAGCTGGAAATGACAAAAATTTGATGCATTTCTTGTCGTCAAGCATCTTCTCGAAAATGATTGCACCATCAGCGACTTTTTTTGCGACAAAGCCGCCAGATTCGTGAAACTCTGAAATCAGCTGTTTTATCGTTGTACTTTGAGTAAGCTTAATGTCTTTTACTGGTTGCATTCTATCTATTCGAGAAGTTAGATTTATAAAGCTTCCTCTTAAAAAACAGATCATGAATCCACAAGTCTTGCTCCTGGCAGGGAATGAACATCGGTTCTTGGAACCTCTTGATATGTTTGAACGGTATGTGCGCAAGGAATGTAAAATACCGAAGAAGCAGGTTACAGCTGCCCGAGGGGCGTACTTGGAAAATCAAAGAGTTCTCGATGCGATATGGGATGAGGCTGAAAGGGCACGGAACAGAAAGACAGCATTTGTTTTTGTGTACTTCGGACATGGATACAAACGAGGATTTTCGCCAAATGGTGGAGAGATTGATTACAAAGATGTTGCACAGGTTATTATCGATGTTCCTTTTCTTTTCGTGAATGCTACATGTTACTCTGGAAAAAGTATCCGCGTATTTGACAGCGTTGGATTGCTCCGGCAAGGATCGGTGATTGCGGATGCCCGACACAATCAGGAGACTGATGGTGGGGTTATATTTTTGCAGGATGTTGTGGATTCGTGGAGAAACGAAAAACCTTTCATGAGAAGGATACGACGAGAACAATTAGTGAAGACAAGTGTTGATTTCCATTCAGAGGGAAAGCACGAACTGGATGACCCCGAGATAACATATTCAAAGCCGAAGCCCGGTGGAATCATTTATGAGGCTGTGCGCTGTGGCAGGTCTTTAGACTACTTACTGTTTCCGAAATGAATCAATATATCAGGCTCCAATAATGTTTATATAAGAGTCATTTTAGAGTAGGTTTATGGGCGACGTCGCTACGAAGCTGGCAACAATTTTTTTCTATCAGAGGTTCAGCTCAAAACCTGGACGACGTAGGAGACTGTTTCTTCCATATAATTATTCAAAGTTGGATGCGGCTCCTCTTACGAGAGATGACCTTGATGTATTGCGTTCCCAACCTGATGAGCATGCGCTGCATTATGGCGGAAATGTTTTTGAAGGAATTCGCGCGATTCCAAAAGCCGTAGGATATCATGGTGAAAAATTAGTTGCTGCAAGCCCCCTTGAACTTGCACTGCTGAACGCAGAAGCACATGCAGGACGTTTTTTGCATTCAATGGAAGCGTTGAGATTGCGTGAACCAAAGTACGTGCGCGCAGTGCCGCACATCGAAGGATTGAAGCGTTACGACGACAGCAAAGATTTGTTTGTTCCTGAAGATTTTGACAAAAAATATCTGTTGGATATTATTACCGAACTCATTCAAAGAAACGCAGCGGCTGGACATATCCATCCGGAAGAAGGAAAACTGTATGTGCGTCCTCTGGCATTCCGCGCAAGCCGTGGCGATGGTCTTTTAGGGGTTTATTCGCTCACGCATGATATTGTTTTTCAGGCAATGGTGCAGGAGTGGGGTGATTATTTGCCTGTGAAAGGTTCAACTCTCGTTGTTTATGATAAGGAAATCGGAGGTTCGTTGCGACATGTGAAAGCAGGCGCGAATTATGCTGATGGACAAATAGCAAAGAATGATGCCATGAGATATGTTACTGACCGAGGAACATTTAGTTTTGACGATGCTCTATATACTGATGGTAGAGGATATGTTTTAGAGGCGACTGGTGCGAATATTTTTTTCATGAAAGATAAAGGAATAATCACTCCCTCCCGTGAACAGCCTATTTTGCCCGGCATCACCCGAGAAGTTGCAATGGAACTTGCAAAGAATATGGGGTATCATCTTGCAGATGGTGACATTCCGCTTGGTGAAATAGAGGAGTATGATTGTGCTTTCTTGACTGGCACTGCAACAGGATTGTGCCCTGTTGGAGTTATTTATAATCCAAAGGATGAAAAAGTGGTAAAATTTAACCAACGGTATGAACCATTTTTGGAACTTCAAGAGGAGTTTATGAGGTTGAGAGATGGAAGAGAAGTTCAACCTCAAAATCAAGGACTTCAGCAGCGTGTTCGTGGATTCAGAATAGAGATAAAACCGTCGGTCGTGAAACCATATAGTAGGGACTCTAAAAGTGTTTGACAAAACATATAAACGTGTGCTTACTTTTTTTCTTCACGATGAACCTTGTCGATACACATTGCCATCTGACACACGAACGGTTTAGGGATGATATTGACGACGTCATAAACCGCGCAAAAAAAGCAGGCTTCAAAGCGCTGGTCTGTTCAGGAACGAATCCGCCAACCAACAGAGAAATTCTTGCATTGGCAAAAAAGTATTCAATCATCAAGCCGTCGCTGGGCATCTATCCTATTGACGCGCTTGGCTTGGCACCTGACGAAATTGGAATGGCGAGGCACGACGGCAAAATTGACATTGACGCGGAATTTGAGTTTTTTAACCAGCACAAAAGTGAAATTGTTTCAATCGGTGAAGTTGGTATGGATTTTTATTGGACTGATAAACACAACGAGCAGCAGGAAAAGAATTTTGAGAAAATAATAAAATTGACTGAAAAAATGGGCAAACCAATTGTTGTTCACACGCGTCGTGCGGAAGAAGAATGTGTCGCACTCTTAGAAAAGTCAGCGTTGAAATATGTTATTCTTCATTCGTTTGAAGCGCGCAAGAATCTTATTAAAAGAGCAGCAGATAAAGGTTTTTATTTTTCTGTGCCGACATCCATTGTACGCTCGCAACAGTTCCAGACACTTGTGGACATTGTTCCATTGACACAAATTTTTACTGAAACAGACGCGCCGTGGCTTTCGCCCTTCAAAGACAAACGAAATGAACCGGCATTTATTGTTGAGAGCATAAAGAAAATTGCTGAAATAAAGAAAATTTCGGAGGATGATGTTGCTGCACAAGTTTGGAAGAATTATGAGAAAGTGTTCAGCACGTAGTGT
>DATEAE010000173.1:0-16979 GCA_035288505.1 Candidatus Nanoarchaeia archaeon | reverse complement strand
AGCAAGAAGAACCAGACATCTTAAACTTCATGGATACTGATTACTTTAGAAATTTTTTGACTGGCGGAGAGGCTACAGAGGAGACGGTTGCACTGATTAAAAGCGAATTGCGAGATATTGCGGATAATATGTTATACTTAGAAGCAAAGAGAACTGAACTATTGGAAACCCTGAAAACAAACCACGAGGTGAAAAACAAGAATAAGCGCTAAAGCCCTCGCTTCCACGCCTGAAAGGTAAATAGCCCCACCAGGATTCGAACCTGGGTTAACGGAGCCAGAGTCCGCTGTGCTGGTCCACTACACTATGGGGCTGTGATTCAGCAGGTTAAGCTGGCATTTTATATGCTTTTTGTTCTTACCAAAATAAGAATTACTTATTTACTTCTCTCTGTTCATCCGCTGCAATAACCTGTTTTACTATCTCCTCAACTAAATCTGCCTCAAGCGCAAAGCCAAGCCCTTCGAATCCTGCTAATTTTAATGTGTTGACGCCGATGACATTACCACTTGTATCAACTAATGGACCGCCAGAATTGCCTGGGTTTATAGGAACGTCAATCTGGACGTACTCATTGCCTTTGGCGTCTTTTCTATCTACTGCGCTAACGATACCTTGGGTGACGGTGAAATCCAAGCCGCCGGCATTGCCCAATGCGATGGCTTTTTCTCCTACTCGCACGTTGTCAGAACTTCCGAATCTTAATCTCGGAACGGTTTCCTCAATCTTCAACACTGCAATGTCTGCATTCTTCTGAAGACCAACGACACGAATGGAGTAGATGTTACCGTTTGTTGTTTTTACTTGCGCTGCTGTTGCTCCATCAATGACATGATAATTGGTCACGATGTAGCCTCGCGTATCAACAAAAAAGCCTGAGCCTTTGCCCACATTTGACTGGACGCTCACTACTGCAGGAATGACTTCTTCAATGATGTCTGAGAAATCTGAAAATTCTGTCTTCAGGCTCGATACTCTGCTTTGAAGCTCTTCCAATTGTTCTGAGCTTTGGCTCCGGACTGTTTCGATTTCTCCGCTCAACGCGCGGATTTGCGTATCTTTCTTTTCAATTTCACTGCTCAATGATTTCTCTAATGTTGTGCTTTTTTCGTTCAAATCGTCAATACTTTGGCGCAATGCTGTTTTTGTCAGTTCGAGTTCATGATTGAGTTTGTTTATTTCTGTTCCAAGAATATAACGCGTTTCCTGTGTTGTGAAGTAGTCGTACGTTAAAACGGTGGTGAGTGTTACTAGCAGTGCTATTACATAAATGATGTGAATGATGTTGTCTTTTCTCATGGAATAAATAATAGCCCCGCTCTGATTCCCACATCAGAACCTTTGGTTCCGATACCTCCGAACAAAACAATATGATAATAGGCCCGCCCGGATTCCCACATCAGAACCTTTGGTTCCGATACCTCCGAACAAAACAATATGATAATAGGCCCGCCCGGATTCGAACCGAGGTCTCAGCCTGTCTTCATTACTACCAAAGGGCTGAATGATTGTCCACTACACTACGGGCCTCTCGGTTCTAAAAATATCAGAATTCATTTAAAAATGTTTGCCAATCACTTGGACAGCAGTGTCTGGTGCGCTTCTGTCCAACTCTTGCCTACCCAGAAGCCATGCAGTCCTTTTTCGGTCTGTCGCTCTGCAAAATAATAGGTGTGCCTGCCAACAGTCTTTGTTATATCTTTGTGGATGACAATGTCGCGCGGGAACATTCTCTCATTTAAGCAGTTGTTCTTTATAAGCTGTTTTATAAGTTTTTAATAAAAATGACGGAAACCTGCGCCGATTGTCATTGCGTAAAAAATAAAGAATATTATTTTAATTCCTCAACCCACGCACAAAACCCACATTCTTTGCTTGAACTTGGCATATCACTTTCTAAGATTTCAATTGCTTTCTTCAGGATATTCTCTGCGTTCGTAATATTGACTTTAATCTTTACTAAATCTGTGTTGAAACAAACATGACCGTTTTCTTCAACCTTATGCGGATGATAAAACAACAGATACGTATAATCCTCAGTATCATAACCATTCTTTCGTAAGAGAAAATTGTAGATATCCATCTGGTCCTGATAATGTTCGTGCGTATCTTCTTTTAATGGAAACCCTCTTGTTTTGTAGTCCAAAACGATTAACTTCTTTCCTTTCTGCAGAAGGTTATCGATTGCTCCGTGAATAAGATTGCCGTTTTTGTCAGTCCATTGGATGCCCTTGAAGTTGCTTCTCCATACTTTGAGTAATTCTTCATTATTGAATAATTTGACTTCACCGTTTAATTGTTGTAGTTCTGGTGGTAATTCTCCTTTTTTCATAAATCTGTCAAAGTGTTCTTTGAGGACTTTATCCATTCCGCTGGGTAACGAAGGAAAAATGGTTGCTGGATGCTTGATGTTTTTATTGAAATAGAGCCAGAAGCAGCGTGGGCAGTCTTTTAAGAGACTTAACGATGAGGGACTGAATTTGTATGTTTGCATTTTGTGTCAACCTGTTTTATCTCCTTTTTGAACTATTCGGAATTTCCTAATAGTTTATTTTTCGTCTAAGTCTTTGGTCATTTTAACCTGTCTCCTGTTTTAATTTGGTTTTCCTCTCTTTGTTGGCAAGTACAGTTAAACGCTCTATTAAACTGGTGTCAATTCATAATCCTACTTTTGAAGAATCTTTCAGTCTCTTTATCCATAAAATAAACGTAGCACCCTTTCATGCCACGTGTCATTAATACACGATAAACATTCTTTGCGTATTCTGTAAAGTTTTCCTTTGCTCGCTTTAGCGTTAAATCTTCTGAGTTTTCTTTAATTCCAACCCATTTCTTGCCATTCGTGTCATAAATCAGGTCATTGCCAAAAATTACTCCAATGTATTCAAATTCAAAGCCTTGAACGGTGTAAATACATCCACATTGGTTCACTCCATTAGGATCGTATGCCCATTGAAACCATTGAGGGATTCCGGGTGCTAAATATTTTCCATCTCTCCCTTCCCATGGCATCTTAAAATCTCCTATTTGTACATCTGCAACCAAAGTCCCATCTGGTTTTGGGTCGCTCCATGGCCAACAAAAACCTGCCACCAATCGTGCGGAGTTTGCTTTTTCTTTATTCTTTTCATTTATTGCATTGTACAATTCGCTTGGAGAGTTGAATATTTTAAAATCCATCTTCTCAATTTTGGATAGAAAAAGGTTAGCAGTTTCCCTTACCTGTAAAGTGTTATCAAGCCAATTGAGGTAACCATCCGAACCGCTACATCTAAATTGAGTTTTAAGTTCGAATTCAAAAATCTCGCTACCATATTTTTCAGCTGTTTCCTTAATCAGCGCAACACTTCCTATTTCATCAGGTCGGACAATCTGTTTATCATCTATGAAAAAAATAGAAACTTTCGCAGCTCTCACCAATTCATGGACTTGTGGAATTTCTGATTTGCTATCTCTTCTTGTGAATCTCGTATTACTTGTTTTTCTTATTCTGTGTGCTTCGTCACATATCAAAACATCCAGTTCATTTTCTGAAACACTTTTTTGTGCAAAATTGTTAAAATACTTGAATTGTGATGCTGCCCTTTTGCCTACGATATTCTGTAATGTTGTAGTAAACGATTTTGAACCAGTAGCATGAAAAACTTTTTGTCCTCGAGACAACAATTCTGCCAAAACATTGAGTGCTATAACCGATTTACCTGTTCCTGGTCCACCCTTCACGATTATAACCGATTTTTTTTTAAGTTTCGAAAATTTCTTCGCACGGTCTAGAATAGTATTATTTGCTGCAATTTGCTCATCTATAAGATGAAATATTTTCTGACCTGTTATCATTTTTGATGTGTGATCTAATAATTTTTTTGATGGTCTCACATTGCTCTTTGAGAAACGATTGAGAACTTCCAAACCATCACCTTTGCCTAATTTCTCTTTTAAAAAATTGCCAAAGGTTTGAAAATCGTCTTTAGTAAAAACAGGAAATCTTTGAACAATATCATTGAATTTTGGCAAGAACAAAGTATTTTCATTCTTCGAGTAATTATGGCAGTAAACACAAGATTGCAACTCCATTTTCGGGTTCACATCAAAAACATCCAAGAAATCTTTTAACAGTAAGTGATATCCCTCTACTTGTAAAGAAGGATGGGCTATCATTCGATTTGCTCCACCTATAAACGTAACAACATTTCCATCTATATCACAATCTTCTACTTTTGACCATTGCTTGAGTTCGATTATAACAACATTCTCCTGCAGATTGTTATCTCTTCCAAATAATAAGCAATCTATTCTTTCATGTGTGTACGGCAGTTCGTATTCTACGCAGATAGCATCGTCAGTGAGATCAAATTCTATAACTAAGTTTTTTACGAATTGAAGCGAATTATTCCATGAATTCATCTCGCCAATGTTTACTTTATGCCCATAATAGTTTTCAAAATTTTCTTTTAACTTGTCAACTATAATGTTGTGATTTATGTCTTTAATGAATTGTTGTGTTGGACCTTGATATAAACGCATTTTAAGATGTTTTAGCTTCGCTCTCTTATAAATCATTGGTGAAAATTATCTCTTGCTCGTTACTGACCATGCTCTCAATCTCACGTGCATTAATATAAGTCAGTCTTCCATATCCACCACCATGAGCCTCGACGACCATGTTCGATGGATAGATGTCAAGCAGCACTACAACAACCCTTTGGACTTTCTCAATGAACATTGTGCTGGTCTTACGCGCGGACAGTTGCACAAGAAAGATCAAACTTTCTATAATCATCTGAGGAAAGACGAATTGCTCGAACATGTCCCTGTCGCGAGTAGGTTCGGTACTAATCTTATTGCGTATTATAGAAAACATTATGCTGGTCTGACACGCGGACAGCTAGCTGACAAAGATCCAAGCTTTTATCAACGTCTTTGGAAAAAAGAATTATTAGGCGTTGTTCCTACTAGGGGTAAGTATGGGAATGACCCTCTGGCGTATTATAGAAAACACTATGCTCGCCTAACGCGAGGGCAGGTATGTGCAAAAGATCCGAGTTTGTACCAGCGTCTTCGAAGAGCTCAACTGCTCAAACATGTTCCATTGAAGAAATGAATTCCTCAAAAATAAACCGCCCGAGCGGGGATTTGAACCCCGGTCACAGCCTTTCTTCAGCGAAACCGCTGCCGCAGGGCCGTATACTGTCCAAGCTATACTACCCGGGCGTAGGTTTGCCTGAATGAGGTTTATTTTTAAAGTTATTGTTGAGAACGTCGCATTTTTGCAATCATGCGCTGCAAATCGTCTATCTGCTTTAACAGTCTGATGCGTTCGTCATCGCCTGCCTTGAGGTTGCGCGCGTGCTTTGACAGCTCAAAATCAGCCTGTTTTATCTGCGAACTTATTGCAGAGAACTTATCAACTTCATTGGTAAGTTTCTGAACATGGGTACTTGTTTTAACGATCTCGCTTTTTAGACTGTTATAATTTTCTGCATCGAGTTTTAACTTTTGTATGCTTTCAGCAATTGCTGTTGATAGCTGCTCGTGAATCGTGCGCTCAATCTTCTTCTGGACTTCTGCGAATGAACGGGTTGATTTTTCAACATCTTCACGCGCTTGCTTTACTGCCGTGAGTTCTGTTTTGATGTTTTGCACTTCTACTGCGAATCCAACAGAGAATTGTCCGACCATGCCCTGAAGTTGTGTGATGTCCACAGATACTTGTTTCTGTAGCTTCTCAATAAGTTCACTGGTGGCTTGATTTTGCTTACCTATTTTGTCTACGTTGGTTTGCAATGTATCAACTTTAGTATGTATCTCGTTGTCCTTGAACATCGTTTGAATGGAATTGAGGAGATTTATATTGATTGTGGGAATGATGCAGATTTTGTTGGTCGTAGGAGCAGAAGGAATGCGAAAAAATTTCGTAAAAAACGTATTTTTTTACTTCCTTTCGTAACGGCAACGACTAACTCAGAACGTAACTAAAGAACTCCAACCACTCTGCACGGTGCACCGTCTGCTTTGTGTATCTTCAGTGGCAAAACGTAGCACATAAATCTTTTTCCTGCCAACTTTTTCAAATTGATAAGGTTCTCGACTATCAAAATATCATGCTTGAAAAACAGCTTGTGCAGCGTGTAGGGTGCGTTATCAGGTGTTGGCGCGTCCAATCCCACCATCTTTATTTTTTTATCAACTAATGCCTGCGCAGTCTTTGGCGATATGACTGGGTTGCTTGTAAAATAATCTTTATCGTACGCTTTATCACTGTGTGCTGTGAAGAAAAAAACAATGTCTCCTTCTTTCACTCCATCAACATTTGTGTTAATCTCTTTCTGTCCTCGCACATCCAACACGACACATTCGCCTACGAACTTTTCTATAGGATAATCAGTCAATGTCTTGCCGTTCGTCAGCATATGAGCAGGTGCATCAATATGGGTTGAAAAATGAGAATTGAAGGATAACCTTTTTTCATTGCAGCCGGTCTTTTCAATGGTTGCAAGCTGTTCTATGACCTGTTTTGGACCGCCGGGAAAGACGGGCGTGCGCTCGTCAATTGGCATGGATAAATCAACAATATTCATCGTCGCGCGAAACTTGTCGTTCTTTAAATAACTTCGTCTAAACGTTTATATACTTCCGCTTTAAAAGTGAAGCCATGTTCGAATCTGCAGTGTTAAACGATATCGTCGGCCAAGACAATGTCAAGAAACAGCTCAAAGGCGCATTAATCGCCGAACATCACGTTCTCATCATTGGCGCTCCCGGCGTTGGAAAAACAACCCTTGCCAAAAATGTCGCAAAGTTATTGCCGAGCATCGATGTCAATGATTGTCCCTGGAACTGTTTACCGGAAAAACCACAATGTCCTCATTGTCTTAATAAAAATCCAAAAACAAAGAAGATTTCGGGCGGTCAGCGATTCATTCGCGTGCAGGGCAGTCCTGACTTAACCGCAGAAGACCTTTTGGGTGATATCGACCCTTTGAAAGCATTGGAATTTGGTCCATTAAGTATTGAAGCATTTACTCCCGGCAAACTGTTTCGCGCAAACAATGGCGTGTTGTTCTTTGATGAAATCAATCGTGCGCCTGAAAAATTGCAAAATGCATTGCTTCAGGTGCTTGAAGAAGGAAAAATTACGTTGGGAAGTTATGATGTTGATTTTGTCGCAAACTTTATTCTTATTGCAACCATGAACCCTTCGGACAGCAACACTGAAAAGCTCAGCGATGTGCTGCTTGACCGTTTTGATGTCATTCACATGGGTTATCCTGAGACTGCTGCGATTGAAATTCAAATTGTTAAAGATAAAGGAAACGACGTTGTAGACCAATTACTTGGTTTTGTCGTTGGGTTCATTCGTTCACTTCGCGTAGACAAAGACCTGGAGAAAGTTCCGGGTGTTCGTGCGACACTCGCCTGGGTCGAACGCGCACAAAGCAACGCAACGATTGAACAACGAACTGTAACACTTGAAGATTTTAGGTCAACTGCAGTCTCTGTTCTTGCTCATCGCATTGCATTAAAACCAAGTCTCAAGTATGTGCGAGAAACCGAAGATTACATTCACGAGAAACTTGCATCCTTTGCTAAAGAAGTCAAATCACCAGGTGGTCGTCTTTAGCGACCAGAGCACAGCGACCGACGACATTCTTGAACTGTCTGGGAAATTAGGATTGACGGAAATCGGCCAAGGATTAATGAGAACTGTTGTCGATAGCTCTGAACAAACAAATCAGGGCAAACTTATCAAAGAGGCCATCAATCAAGGTTTTGGTTCATTTGTTCCTGACTCTATCTACCAGCAGTTTGTCCAACACTATTCTTATGCTGAACAGTTGTACGGCAAAACTTTTGTCAATCTTGTTTCCGGCTATGATGCTGATTATGTCGGAAAAAATGTTAAAGTTCCTGAATTTCAGCGCGAGCTGAAGAAAAGGATTGCTGAAAACATAGAAAAGCTGAAAGAAGATGGGTTAATAGACCAGTCACATACCATCACCGAGAAAGGAATGCAGCTTGCTGCGCTTGTCTTGTATGTCGAAGAATTGCAGGAAATTGCGTCGAAGAATCTTGGTGAACGCATTGGAAAGCACAAGGCACGCTATGGCAGCAAGGGCGAAACGCATGTCTTTCGAAAAGGTGACCGTTATCGTGATATCGCGCTAAAATCGAGTATAAGAAGAGCAGTGCGGCGTGGACATGGAAAAATCTCGACTACAGATCTTGAAACCTTTGAACGCATTGAACATGGTGGCATCTCCGTCATCTATGGATTAGATGCCAGCGGCAGCATGAAAGGCAAAAAACTTGATGTTGCGAAAAAAGCAGGCATCGCTCTTGCATTTGCAGCAATCGAACGAAAAGACAAAGTTGGATTAATTGTATTTTCTAAAGACATCAAAGAAACGGTTGCGCCGACATCAAATTTTGGGATATTGTTGCAGGCGATTGCGCGCGTCAGAGCAGCGCGGGAAACGGACATTGTTCTGGCGGTTGAAAAATCGGTTGAGCTGTTTCCGTCAGAAAAAACGACGAAGCATCTGTTGTTGTTGAGCGATGCGCTTCCGACGGTTGGAAAAGTTCCGGAAGAAGAGACGCTGGCATCAATTGCAGCTGTTCGCAGTCGCGGCATTACCGTGAGTGTCGTTGGCATTAATCTCGATGAGAAAGGAGAGAAGCTTGCGCAGCGCATTGCCGAAGTTGGTGAAGGACGGTTTTATCTTGTACGGAATATCGAAGAACTGGATAAGATTGTACTGGAGGATTATTATCAGGTTGTGGATAGGTAGCTACGAAATTTAACAAATTAGATCTCTAATGTTTGGTGCCCTCTCCATCATTCGTTCATAGTGAGGGTGTCCCCAGACTTCAATACGATTTCTGGCTCCAATCATGACACAATCATTTTCAGTCAGTCCGCTCTTAGCACGTATTTCTAGAGGAACTGTTATTCGAGACATTGAATAATCTTTGACTAATCTCCTAATCATTAATTGTGTTCCAGTGTCGTGTTGCAATTCCGTCTTACTGCGATACATGCTTAAGTAAGGCAAAATTCCGAGAGCGCATGGAACTATGTACAGGCTGCTACCTAACTTATCCGCTAAAGAAGGTGGTATGAACAACCTGCTTTTTTCATCGAATTTGCGCTCGTACGTTCCAAGAAATGATTTCATATTAGACCTTCCACAAATTCTTTTGCGTCTTTTTTCGGTTCTCTCCCAAAAATTTCAAAATGGTCTACTGCCCTCATGAGTGTGCAGGTAGGTTTCATGAGATCACTCCGTTTGCATGTTTCTTCGTCAATTCTTAGAAAGCCATGCTCGAATGGGAGGCTTATAACTGCATTTCTCTGCTCAGCAGGCACGAACGTAGGGCTGCGATATACACTCAGATAAAGCCCGTGTTTATCACTATCAACTACTCCTGCAAGCAGAGTCTGACTGGGTTCCTGAATCCACGAAGGAATGTAGATTCTGCTCTCTTCGGTAATATACGTATGAATTAAATTTTTAAATAATTGTTCTGTGTCCATAAGCTCAGTTCAATCCTATTCTTTATAAATATTTCCTTTTTAACTACTCACAAGTAACTAATTCAGAATGCGCCGTCTTTGTTTGGCGAGTCTTTTGGGAGCTCGTGTCCGCAGTCCCACATCTCGATGATTTTTCCGTTTTTGAACCTGAATAAGTGTACGACTGCAACGTCTCTTGTTGGTACAATAACATGCGAATGAACTGCAACAATATCACCGTCTTCAATGGCGTGCTTTACCGTTAGTTGTTTTGCAGGGTTTTGCTTCATTGCTTCTTTTAAAGCTTGAAACCCTTTTGGGAAGAAGGGATTATGATGCTTGCCGGACATATCGACATACTTTTGATAGGCTTCCTCAACCTTGCCTGCGACGCAGAGTTTCAGAAAATCTATCGCTGATTCTTTGTTTTTCATCTGTGCTTTGTATGCGATTTAGTATTTAACTTTTTGGTGGGTGGATGATATTTAGACTATTCTCTTCTTCGCGCAGAGTTCGACTTTGGACTCCCAGCTTGCCGTTACTCCAGGAAGTAAAAAAAATAAAACGTACGTACTTTTTTTCGCTTTCCTTCTGCTTCCACGACTCCTACAAACGGCTGAAATTCAATCTGGCAACCGTTACATTAATTAGTCCTTTCTTTTTTCTTCCATCAATGAAATTCATGGCTTTTTCGGATGTGCACGCCGATATGGGCGTTGCCGAACGACTGGTGAAGCGCGCGCAAAAGGATGATATTGAGCTTGTCGTATGTGCAGGTGACTTTACCGTCTTTGAACGGCAGTTAAAACCAATGCTCAAGCTCTTTGATAGTATTGGAAAACCTGTTATTATTATTCCCGGTAATCATGAAGCTCCCAAAGAGCTTGAAAAGAATCTCGGTCCAAGAAAACATATCGTCTATGCACACAAGAAGCTTGTCCGTTTGTATGGCTTAACATTTTTAGGATGGGGTACTGATGGATTTAATCGACGCTCAGATGAATTTCGAGAAGTTGCGCGACAATGGCGGCGCGAGCTTACCGCAGAAGACCACAAAATTGTTCTTATCACTCACGCGCCTCCGTTCGGAACGGTTCTTGACAATCTTGAAAAAGAGCATATTGGCAATAAAGATATTCGATTAGCGATTGAACGTATCCAGCCAAATATATCTATTTCCGGTCACATCCATGAAAACGAAGGAAAGAAAGATACTATTGGTGATACTTTATGTGTCAATCCAGGATGGAAAGGAATGGTGCTGATGATATGAATTCAAAACAAGAAAACCTCGAACGATGTTTAGAGCTTTTGCGTACTGGAAAAGATACGGGTAAACTCTTGTACAAGCGCCGTGAGGAACTCTATGAATGCTCAGTCACTGACGCTACGAAAGGAAGAAAAAATTAAAACGTTTTACGTACGTACCTTTTTTTTCGTCTTCCTTCTGCTCCAACGACGACCACTCACAGCTATCAATTCTCACACATTCTTTCTTTTGAATAGTCTTCTGTTGTTGCTGTTCCGCCGTTATTGACAATGTTAAAAAAAGTCTGGAAGTCAATATGTCTCTTTTTATTCAACGATTTTTTCATTAACAACACTGCACGCGAAGGCTCGTGTGTATCGACAATTTCGTATCCGTTAAGAGTAACTTCCAATTGCTTT
The DNA here is from genome assembly GCA_035288505.1 of Candidatus Nanoarchaeia archaeon. Taxonomy (GTDB): domain Archaea; phylum Nanobdellota; class Nanobdellia; order Woesearchaeales; family JAGLXL01; genus DATDXM01. The sequence goes on along the minus strand of DATEAE010000173.1, from coordinate 5,797 downwards.
GAAAATGTCATAACATCGTCCATCGTTGGCATCTGTTCTCTGGTATGATATTTTTGCGATGCGCCCACGTGCATGTAGCTTTTTGCTTCGATAAAGTCAGGATTGCCTCGTTCAATCAGCATCTTGTATCCTTCGACATTGACGTCGTTTAAACCTTTAATCACTGTTAATCTGATACATCTGCGAAATTTCTTCTTTGCCATGACGTCCAAGCACGCCAATAATCGTTCGTAATAATCCTTGAACAACGGTCTGTCAATGTTTTTTAATGAAACTTTGTCCGGTGCATCTACCGAAATATACAGCTGTGTCACATTTTCTATCTTTTCCATCGCTTCAGGAAACTGTGCGTTTGTTACTAGAAAAGTTGACACGCGTTTTTCGTGGAATTGGCGCAAAATTTCATTCAATAATGGATAGGTGATTGGTTCGCCTGTTAAAGAAAGTGCGACGTGTTTTACGTCCTTCATTTTTTCAATCATGAACTTGTTTGCGTTCGGTGAGCCTTTGAAGCCCATGAGCAATTTCAAATGATTTCGTACAGCCTCTTTGATGATGAAATCGGGTTGGTCTATCGGGCCGTACCATGATTTTGACACCGGCGCTTTTTCTCCTCGCCAGCAAAATGAGCAACGGTTTGCGCAAAACATGCTTGTTGTCATCTGCATGCACTGGTGCGAACGAATGCCGTAAAATTTGTATTTGTAACAGCCGCCCCTGCCTTTAATCATGTTTTTTGTCCACTGGCAGACTTTTACTGCGCTATGATGTCCTACTAACCTGTATTGCTGCTTTTCCAAAAGCTCTGCTTGTTTTGGTGACAGTTGCAGTTCTTGGTCGGAGAGCGGTAACATAATCCATTCCCTGTCGCAAAGCTTTTAAATCTTTTCGCATCGCACGCTGAAATGAATTTTAAAAAAGCGTTTGAACTGCTTGGACAAGATTCAATTTTTACAGAATGGAGCGTGAGCCATCCATCTGCATTCACTGCATACTTCTTTTCTGATATCGATGAACAGTTACAACTTGGACCGTGGCAGATTGGATTTTACGACAAAAAAGAGGATAAGATAGCAAAATTCATTGTTGATACGCAGATAACCTACGAGCCGCTCGCAGAAGCGTTTAAAAAACCCGGCGGGATAAAAAAGCTCGACCTCAGAAAAGCAAAAATATCGGCAGAAGAAGCTCGTGATACTGTTCTTTTGCTTCAAAAAAAGAAATACGTGCAACATCTTGTGCTCAAAGGCTTTCTCATCCTTCAGAACATTGAGCAAGGAACGGTCTGGAATGTGACACTCTTAACGAGAACGTTCGCAGCGCTTAATGTCAAAGTGAACGCGACAACGGGAGAAATTGTTGATGACCAGCTGATGACATTCTTTGACCTGAAAAGTAAATCCTAAATAGTCTGTTTTTTTTGTCGAAATAATACTACTACTGGCGGCGGACGCTCCCGCTGCGGCGTGAGCTACTTCGCAAATGATTTTTCCCCACTTCGCGTGGAAAAATCCTCTGCACTCCGTTCCGCGCCCGTAGTATTATTTCGACTCAATTAATCTTCTCCGTGGCGCTGATGGAGTGTAGAAGGAAAATCCCTGCACAGTGGGGATTTTTCTTTTACGGAATAGGGCAAATTCCGCAGAATTTGACCGTCAGCTGCCATGGAGGAGAAGATTAATTCTGTTGATAATATCTAACTAGTTCTGTTTGAAAGCAAAAGATAATAAATAGATGCGATGCTGGCTCTTTATGGATAATGTTTCTGTTTTCATCAAAAGAATTGCAAAAGATGTGCCGCTGCCGACGTATCAAACTGCAATGGCTGCGGCGGTTGATTTACATGCGGCAGTTGATGGTGAGATTGTTCTACAACCCGGAGAGCGTTTTGCAGTTCCAACAGGTATTGCAATTGCACTTCCTCAGGGCTATGAAGCGCAGATACGTCCGCGAAGTGGATTGGCGCGAAAGTTTGGCATTTCGATGGTGAACACGCCCGGAACAATTGATTGCGATTATAGAGGAGAAATAACTGCGTTACTTATCAATCATGGTAGAGAACCGCTTGTTATCAAACGCGGCGATAGGATTGCGCAAATGGTTGTGCACAAAATTCCGCGCATTGAATTCAAAGAAATGGATGAGTTGCCAGACACTGTTAGAGGAGCGGGTGGGTTTGGGAGTACGGGGTAGGTCTCGCTCAGTATTTCTTGTATTGTGATTGATTTTTTTTTTAAGGTTTTGACATCTCACGTCATAAGAATCTTGGCGTAAATCATAAAGTTTATATATCATGTATGTTTTTAGAATACATATGGCTGTTAATAACATACAATTCACAAAGATTGAAATTCAGATAGCTAAACATTTGTTTAAGCATTACAAGGATAGATATAATGCTCGGCAATTGGCCAGAATACTAAACATTAATCATGCTCATGCCAACAAATTATGTAATATTTTGACAAATAAAAAATTATTGATTAAAGATGAAATTGGCAACTCTGCTTTTTTTTCTTATGAATACAACAACAAGCTGGCTATAAAATTTATGGAATATATACTCAGTTTGGAAGTGAATGAGCTTCCTCCATGGTTAATTGTTCTATCGCATAGTATAAATAAATTTAAGGATCACATTGAACTGGGTTTGATTTTTGGCTCATCTCTACATACTAAAGATTTTAATGATATAGATGTTTTGCTTATGTATAATAATGAAAAATCCAAAGACATTAAAAAAATAAAGGATGAAATAAGAAAATCCGAGTTAGTTGAAAAACCAATAAGATATGTAGATATTGCTGAAAAGGATATTACCTCGAATAAAGAAGACAAAATTTTTTATAGCATCTTATCAGAGAGCCTTGTTTTTCATAATCCTGAAAAATATGTTGAGGTAGTTATAAAATGCCGCAAATAGATGAGCATTTGAAATGGTGCCACATTTGACAAACTGCATGCTTCTGTAACAGCAGACTTGGAAAAATGTGAGTTTCGTCGGCTTGAAGATATTATGTCCAGTTGCTGCAATACAATGATTCAACAGATGGATATCACGGGCAGATACGAAGAACTGAAACAAAAGTATGGGAAAGAGACTTGATTCACAAAAATTGTTTTACTTTTTCCAACACCATCTCATGGATAACTTCTTTTGATTTCAGAACGTTATCAACGCAATCAACGGTTATCCAGTTACTTTTTTTTGCGAGCTGCTCATACACTTTCCATGCGTTCTGCAACAACGACTCGCTTTTCTCATGCAGGTCTTTGTTGCCATCTTTAATATAATCGCGTTGCCTGCGCTTCTCTATGAGACTTGTTGATACCTCCAGCGGCATTCGAAGATAGATTGTTATCGTTGGACGTGGCAATTGCAGAATTTCATGTTCCAGTTTGTCAAGCCATTCCAAGAATTCAGCACGTTTTTCTTCTGAAACTTTACTTCCCTGATATGCCTGGTTTGCTGCGACGTATCTGTTTGCGACAATTATTTTTCCCTGCTCAAGCCATTGCAGCAGCTTTTTTCGTGCAGCGAACCTGTCTAACGCATAGAACAGTGAAGCCTGTTGTGGTGTTATTTCATCCAGTGTACCTAATTCTCCATTTAAATATTTTTCAACAAAAACCGCGCCCCATGAACCGTATTGTGGAAAATCTATTGTGGTTACTTGTTTAGATACACTTTTCATTTTTTGGACGAGCAGTTTTGTCTGTGTTGCTTTGCCGCTGCCGTCCAATCCTTCGAACACGATGAGTTTGCCTGTCATTTTAAGTAAATTGTACGGTTGGAGAACGAGCCGCGCTTTTCTGCTTTTTGTTTTCGTAATTCTTCCAATCTGTTTGGAGTAATTCCTTTTTCGTGTGCGATTGCATACAACACTTCCATAACATCAATAATCTCTTCAGCATCGTGGCTCTCAAGGAACTCAGCAGTTTCTTCCTGCAATTTCTTTAGGAGTAAATCATAATATTCTTTTGGGTTTGCTTTTCTGAATGTTGCAGTCTTTCCCTGCTGTTCAAGAATTGATGGAATTAAATCGCGAACAAGTTTCATTCTTCCTCTTTATACACAGGAAACTGTTCGCACAGTTCTTTAATCTCTGTTTTTATCTGCTGCTTTAATTCAGCGTTATTCATGTCTTTCAACACTCGCGCAATGCAGTCGCCGACAAACTGCATCTCTGGCTCTTTCATGCCGCGCGTTGTTAGTATCGGCGTTCCCATTCTTACGCCGCTTGGCTTAAACGGAGGGCTTGGATCGTATGGCACGGTGTTGAAGTTTGCGACTATTCCCGCTTCTTCCAGTGCAATTGCAGCAGGCTTTCCCAGGCTTGGACCAAAGGAACGCAAATCCATCACGATAAGATGGTTGTCGGTACCATTGGTTGTGAGCTTTATGCCCTTATCCATCAACGTTTCAGCGAGCGCTTTTGAATTTTTTACAATTTGATGTGCATAGCTTTTGAATTCATCAGTCATCGCTTCCTTGAATGCAATTGCTTTTCCTGCGATGACATGCTCATGTGGGCCGCCTTGCAACCCGGGAAAAACGGCAGAATCAATCTTTGCTGCCATGTCTTTTGCTTTTGCAGTCTGCTTCTCATCCAGACCATCGGTTTTTGCAAGTCGGTCTGTTTTTTTGCACATAATCATCGCGCCTCTTGGACCGCGCAAGGTCTTGTGTGTTGTTGTCATGACGACATCTGTGAAAGGGAATGGTGATGGGTGTGCGCCGCCAATGACCAAACCAGCAATATGAGAAATGTCTGCCATTGAATATGCACCGACGTCTTCTGCAATCTCGTGGAAATGTTTGAAATCGAATGTTCTGGGATACGCGGTTGCACCAGAAATGATTATCTTTGGCTTTTCTTTTTTTGCGAGCGCGTGAACAACATTCATGTCAATCAATTCTGTCTTTTCATCGACAGGATAATGCACTGCGGTAAAATAACGCGATGAAAAATTAACACTGTGTCCGTGAGTGAGATGGCCACCCAAATCAAGACGCAACCCCATGAGCTTTTCTCCGGGCTTCAGCAACGCATGATAAATCGCCATGTTTGCAGGGCTGCCTGAATACGGCTGGACATTAACATGCTCGGCGTTGAACAATTTTTTTGCACGCTCGATTGCTATGGCTTCTATCTGGTCAACATTTTCTTGTCCCTGATAATAACGCTTAAAAGGATATCCTTCAGAATATTTGTTGTTTAAGACAGAGCCACATGCTTTCAACACTGCAGGAGAACAGTAATTCTCGGATGGAATCATGTTTAAAACATCTTGCTGACGCTGCTGCTCTTTCTGGATGTACTGCTCTATCTCTTTATCGTGCATGATGTCGGCAGAAGTGGAATTGTTTATATTTCTTTAGATTTACCAGTATTATAGAGCCAATCGCTAAAAAGAATGATGTTTTAGCCTTTCTCACTACTTTTTGAACACATTAATTTTTAGCCAAAATTTATATTCTTCGACGATAATGGCTTTTTGTAAGCAAGATTAATAAATTTTTTATGACTCTGTCGCTCTTACACCAAAATGGTATTCTCGACTATAAAGAGTTTTAGGATTCAGAATATTTCAGCAATTGGCTCTTATAAGTAAAGAAAGAATTAATCATTCGATGCTAATCTCATGACTCTAACTAGTGCTTCTCTTATCTTCTGCTCGTTTTCTGATGCACGTGCTTCGGTGTGATTTGTTTGCGCTTGAGAAAATAAATTGTATCTGTCCCTAAATCTCGTAAAGCGCTGTCTTCCATAACCGAGTTGTTTTTCGTAGTGGG
>DATEAE010000172.1:0-2344 GCA_035288505.1 Candidatus Nanoarchaeia archaeon | reverse complement strand
GCCCCGATGCCAGAGGCATTGTATCCATTGAGAAGCATTTTTGCTCTTAGTAACTCCATCATGATGTCATAACAGGACTTTACAAAATCATTAGCGTTTTTATCGGTTAGTTTTATCAGTCTTATCTTTTCCAGTAAATTACAATAACTGTTTTCAGATTCTTTCTTCAAAAATTCTGCCCGTGATCTGTCGATACTTTGAGTTTTGACAATTCTATCTTTAATGAGATCGTCAAAACTTCTGATTGCTTTCACAGCTCAACACCACCTATAAGCAGGATTCCGTTACATAAGTTTTCTTTCAAATGCCTATGTATGTTTTTAAATGAGTCATAAAAATTAATGTTGATTTTTCTCTGCAACATCTTTTCAAAATGGATAACATCTATTATTTTGCTTTTTCTTCCAATTACGGCTATGTCTATGTCCGAGCTTGTGGTATCTTCTCCTCTGGAGTAGCTTCCAAATAGAATAATTGTTCCTCCTGCAAACTCTTTTTCCAAGAAGTCCGTTAAACCCGATTCATAGACGAGCTTTAAATTGTCTACTCTCTTTAATTGCATGACTTTATGATTGCTTCTGTTTAATTCGATAGACCATCTTCTTGTTTCTTTATCCTGGTGTATTTTTATTAAGGTTTTTTTTTCTAAAGAGGGCAGCGCTTTCATGATTGCTGGAGACGTAACGTCCAAGAGATTTGCCAGTTGTCTCTGATTGAGTGATTCTCCTGCTTTTATAAACAAAACTCTTAAAATTTCCTGCTGAAGACTAGTTAACTCAAGTTTACATATGTTTACCATAACTAATACATATTAACTCTGGTTTATATACTTTGTGCTTTGAGTATGAGCTTTATTTTTTCAACAATCGCATTTGCATCAATCTTGTGGAAAGCGCGCAATTTTTCAGGTGTGCCGGAATGAGACAGCTCGTCAATGCCGAGGCGATGAACATGAATGCCATGAGATGATAATGACTGAGCAACCGCATCAGCTAATCCGCCTTCGACACGATGGTCTTCAACGACAAGGACAGTATTGTTGCATTCTTTTGCATTTTTTAACAGAGCAGCGTCATCGATTGGTTTGATCGAGTAAGTGTCGAGCACTCGTATTGGTACATGCTGAGATGCTGCAAGCGCTTCATGGACAGTGATGCCTGCAGCAACGACGAGAACTTTGTTAGATGGTGACGATTTGAGGATAGAACTTCCGCCAATCTTGAATTGATGATTGTTGTCATAAACGACTGCTGTTGTGCCGCGTGTCGTTCGGATATAGCTGGTATATTGATGTGCTAATGCACATGCGACGAGCTTTTCAGTCGAGACAGCGTCGCAAGGGTACAATACGATTGAATTATTGAGCGCACGGAACATTGCAATGTCTTCAATCGCCATCTGGCTTGGACCGTCTTCTCCGATTGAAACGCCGGCATGTGAGCCACAACAGAGCATTTTGACGCTTGAAATTGATGCCAAGCGCAGCTGGTCAAACGCACGTGTCCAGAATGCGCCGAATGTTGATGCACACGGAATTTTTCCCATTGAGGACAATCCGACTGCAACTGCTGTCATGTTCTGCTCTGCAATGTGGCATTCGATAAATCGTTCGGGAAATATTTTTTTGAATTCGTCGGATTTTGTTGAATTGCTCGTGTCTGCATCGAGAACTACTAATTGTTGGTGGTGACCAAGCTTTGCGAGTGCCTTGCCGTACGCTTCGCGCGTTGCAATCATTGCGTTTTTTTGGTACGAGCAGTTTATTTCAGTGTCAGGAATGTGATGAGAAATTGGAACAGTTTGTTCAGGATGTTTTTGCTCAATCCGATACTGATTTATTTCAAGTTGTTGAATTGCAGAATGAAGCTGCTCTTTTGACACAGGCTTGCCGTGCCAACCTTCTTTGTCTTGCATAAAATCAACGCCTTTGCCTTTGAGAGTTTGAGCGATAATGGCGGTCGGCTTTTCTTTATGTAGATTGTTGAATGCCTGTTGAAGTTCTGCGATGTTGTGACCGTTAACGACGATGGTGTGCCACCCAAATGAGCGAAAACGAGACGCGTACGTTTCTGTGTTATGCTCGTGTCGCGTTTGCATACTCTGACCAAGACGATTCACATCAACGATACAACAAAGATTGTTGAGTTGTTTATAGGATATAAAATCTGCAGCTTCCCAGACATTTCCTTCGGCGAGTTCACCGTCACCGAGCAGAACATACATCTTGTTGTTTATGCTGTCCATGTGGTTTGCTAATGCAATACCTGCTCCAATACTCAAGCCTTGACCCAAAGAGCCGGTTGCTGCGCGGACAAATGGAATCGTTGGCGTTGGATGACCTTCA
>DATEAE010000171.1:0-7170 GCA_035288505.1 Candidatus Nanoarchaeia archaeon | reverse complement strand
AATCCAAAATCCGTTTATTATATTCATCTGTAAATCCATATGGACATCCTTTGTCGCATACGGAGTAAAAACCTACAGAACTGTCACGCCAGCCATCATGACAAATTACACTACCATCTCCATCAGAACCAGCATTACAATCGACACCATTATGCCAAGAACACGCACCAGAACCAATACTTGCTTCTGCTTTTTCTACAAATATAAAATAATGTACGGATAAAATAAAGCCTCCTAAAAATAAGTACAACAAGACAACTTTTAGAGTTTCAGTATCAAAGTATTTAGATTGAAAAAGTCTGAGTGTCATAGACCTACAAGATTTTTTATCATTGAACACTGATACTTAAAACACAAAGCCCGTGTCCAGCGGCACCTTTCGATGCCCGTAGCCCTTTCGGGTACGACCTATCAGGATGCTGAACGACGGGTTCAATATCCTGATAGGAATTTAGTGCCATGCCACATGATATTCATGAAGTTTAGGCTTTTCTATTTACAATCCTTAAAGAGCGGTAACGGAAAAAGTATATCGCAAATACAGAAACAACACCAGATTTGGCTTGATATTGTTCAATAAAAGACCTATCCTGATAGAGCGAAGAAGAAATTTATGCCAAAGGAAGCATTAACAATCAAACAAAGACGATTCGTGATTGAATACATCCAGACCGGAAACGGCACCGAGGCGGCCGTATCGGCTTATGATTGTCAAAGTAGAAATACTGCTCGCTCCATGGCTTCCGAGAACCTGCTTAAACCTGCCATCCAAAAGGCAATCTCTGAAGAAATGTCTACAATTTGCCAAGAAACATTCATTAAAGCAAAGCTCCATCAATTGGCGGAATCAGCCAAATCAGAAGACACACAATTAAGAGCTCTTACAATAATTGCGCACATAACTGGCTTATATAACAGAGACGACAAAAATGGTCTGGCTCCGTTGGTTATTCAGTTGCCAGAAATCAAAAACATGTAGACAAGGCTGAAAATGTGAATGAATATGAGAATTTTTGAACAAGAAAATATCAGACGAGTTGCAGGTATGCTTCTTGATTTTCATGAGATTTTTGGTAATGAGAAAATTGAGGTTAGGGCAAGTGATTTGGATTTTTATCAAACGCATCTAAAATGGAATTACACACCCGACCTTATAGCTCTTGTACTTCAAAAATTCTTTACCAATGGTACGGTTGAAAATCTAATGATTTATGATTTAGGCGAGGCATCAACCGATCTTATGATGGGAGAAGATCCGATCTTATTTGAAATGAATCTGTCTAACGCGCGTCTTTCTGACTTAAGAAAAATATGTGAAACAGAAGACTCAACACCAAAGATTTCTTTAACAAAAGGAGGAGTGAAAATAGATAATGAAACGGGTGTAGTTTCATTCAAAGATAAAAAATGCGACTTTCTTATTGGCTCCGATTCGTTTTATGTAGTGGGTGCTGTTGCAAAAGTCTCTGTTGATGAACAAACTGAATGGCAGGATATTGTCATGCTCATAACAGGTGAATCGGAAAGGCAAAGACTAAATCAAAAAGATAGAAAGAAGATTACGCGAGCGAAAGCATACATTAACAGCACGATCAAAAAAGTATTCCACACTAATGACGAGTGGCTTTTTTGGGATGAATCGAGCAAAACTCTTTCAAGAAAATACTGATCTGTACTTGGTTCACGAATGGTTCATGAACTAAGTGAACCGAAACTATTTTATAGTACGAGCGTAATTCAACGCTCGTTTTTTATATGTCAGACACCTTTCAAACAAGTGATCTCGCTTTAACAACGTACTTAACCATCAACAATTTCTTATTTGTTAATGCAAACCGAAGAGATCCAAAACGTGTCGTCTTTGAATTTCAAGAAACACCGGTACTTTTGAAGCATGTTGAAAAGTTTTGGAATGGGAAAACACTTGTGGAACCATTCAGTTTCCTGCAGGCAACAAAACGAATCAAAGCAAAAATCTACACTTAAAACAAAAAACCGGCTCGAACCGGCTTTAATCTCATTCTTTATGTCTATTTTAGCAAACTCCCCAACATTTGAAAAGGCCAAAGAATATCTAAATCAATCTTGGAATATCATCCCACTTGGATTTAAATCAAAAGTTGCGAATGGAAAAGCGTTAATAAGCACTGGTCACATTACGATTGATGAAAAGGGGGTGGTGAAAGGAAGTTGGGAAAGCTTTCAGAAAAAACAAGTGACTCATGATCTTCTTCAAGCCTGGTGGAATTATGCCCCCAAATCTAACATCGGAATTGTTACCGGTAAGATTAGCAATCTGATAGTTGTTGATATTGACCCAAAGAATGGGGGAAATGAATCTTTCAAGAAATTACATTTACCACAAACATACATGGTTAAAACTGGCGGCGATGGAGCACATTATTACTATAATTGGCCACATCACACTCTAGCTCCAAACAAAATCGGATATCTCCCAGGTGTTGATCTTAAAGGTGACGGTGGCTACGTCGTCGCTCCACCATCGATACATGACAAAACATTAAAAACCTATGAAGCGGTAAATTTCATTGAAGACATCACAAATGCTCCTGAGTGGCTAATGAATCTAACAAAAGATGAAATACCAGCATGGGAAAAATGGGCGAATGGCGCACCTGATGGGCATCGTCATGAAGCTGCCGCTTCTGTTTGCGGAAAAATATTGTACGAATTAGATCAGGAAAAATGGGAAACAGATGGATGGAGACAACTATCTGAATGGAACAAGCGGAACCTCCCACCCCTTACAGAAAAAGATTTGCGAGCAACTTTTGAAGGTATTATGAAACGTGCTCGTGAATCTGCTAAAAATGAAGATTTGAAATCAAAAGCTCTTTCAGCGGATTCCATTGTAAAACTGATTCTAAAAGACGATCTAATTTTATTTCACAATGCGCAGCAGGATGGATACATCCGCATAAAGATTGGTGAACATTATGAAACGCTTAAAATTAATTCACGTGTCTTTGGTCAGATTGTAAACAAAAAGATCTGGGATAAGTGGCACCGATCTATCTCATCTGAAACTATCAAACAAACTCTCGCTGTGCTTGAGGCCAAGGCTGTTCATGAAGGTGAAACGCACGACCTCTCATTGCGTATCACTGAAAAAGATGGATCCTTTTGGTATGACATGGGAGACAAAAAATGGACGGCTATAAAAATCGAACACACAGGTTGGTCTCTTATTTCAGAGACACCAATTCTTTTTAGACGATTCTCCCATCAGCAAGCACAGTTTGAACCAAGCATAAACGGAAACGCTTTGGTATTTCTTGAATATTTGAACATCCTAGACAAGCAACAACAAACTCTTGTTTTGATTTATCTAATTGCATCGTTTGTCCCTGGGATCTCTCATCCAGTCCTCATTCTGCACGGCGAACAGGGATCAGCAAAATCAACCGCGCTTCGTCTTATCCGAAGGCTTGTTGATCCATCAGCAACGGAACTTCTTAGCTTTTCAAAAAGCCATGATAATTTAATCCAGCAACTCTCACATCATTACGCTGCTTATTATGATAACTTGTCTGGTATTTCGAATGATATTTCTGACCTGCTTTGTCGCGCCGTTACGGGAGAATCATATTCAAAACGGGTACTCTATACAGACGATGACGATATGATCTTTAACTTCAGAAGCTGTCTGGCTCTTAATGGAATCAATGTTGTGGCTTTCAGATCTGACCTTCTCGATCGCTCAATCCTGATTCGTCTCGATCGCATTGATCCATCAAAACGAAAGTCTGAAAAAGAACTCATATCAAACTTTGAAAAAGATCGCCCGATTATCCTTGGGGGTATTTTCGATACCCTATCTCATGCAATGAAACTCAAAGACAGTATTATTGTTACAGACGTGCCCAGAATGGCAGATTTCTTTTTGTGGGGGTGTGCAATCGCCGAAGCACTTGACATAGGTCAAGATGCTTTTACACAAGCTTACAAAGCGAATGAATTAGTAAAACACCAACAAGTCGCAAATGAAAACCCTGTTGCGATGCACATCCTTCAATTTATGAAGAAACGATTCTTCTTTGAGGGAACCGCGCAAAAACTTTTTAAAGAACTCAGCTTCGAAGTCGAGTACGGTGCGCAGAAAGATTATTACTGGCCTAAAGCTGCAAACGCACTCATGCGAAAAATCAATGAAATTAAACCCGATCTTAAAGCACTTGGTGTTGAAATCCAAGAATCTAGAGGTGAGGAACGTTCACTTGTTATTACCTACAACAACAAACCGTCGGAACCGTCGTATCGTCAGGAAGAAGATCGACGATCCGACGATAATGACGACGTTTTACCCGAAGCAAGCGAACAACAATCGCTTCAGATTAATTAAAACTTCTGGATAATAAATAAGGCACGACGTAAGATGGCAACATCCCAAACGGCCGAAAGGCTGCCCTCGGAATGTTGCCCCTTAAAATTTAATATGAGAATGGCTTCAGAAAAACAACTGAAGAATCAAGATCAGCTCCTAACAGTTGAAGAACTGGGGGCTTACTTGAAAATATCCAAAAGCTCCGTCTATCGGATGATTGAACGAAGGTTAATCCCCTTCTTCAAAATTCGAAGCGGATTGCGTTTTGATATTGCGGATGTTGAAAAATATCTTCTTAGTTGTCGTACGGAAGCCATGAATGATGAGAATGTATATGGCAGCCTCAAAATTTAGAGGGTCTTGGTGCGCCGATTTTCGATTCAATCGGAAACGTTACCGACTCAAAAGTCCTGATGATTCAAAGCGAGGTGCAGAGGCTTATGAAAGATTCTTGTTGCAAAAGCTGCTTAAAGGCGAATCACTGGAGGAGCAAACAAAAAAGAAAGAAAATCTATTCAAAGATTTTTCTCAGGAGTGGTACAAGACTTACGTCATGGTAAACAGCAAGTACTCATATCAGCTCTCAATAAGAAACACTCTAGATATCCATCTAATTCCCTTCTTTGGAAAGATGAATCTAAAAGAGATTACGTCAAAATCAATCGAGCAGTTCAAGCGAAAACAACTTACGCTTGGATTGAATCCGAAAACTATCAACAATCACCTCGGTGCTTTATCAAAAATGCTTCACAGCGCCATTGAATGGGGCGAGCTCGATACCATCCCAGTTATGAAGCCCCTCAAAGGCCTCTCAAAAGAAACTCGAACGTTATCAGATGAAGAGTGCATTCGCCTTCTTTCTGATCACACAGCGCCAATTTGGAGGCTCATGGTCTTTGTTGGACTGAATACTGGGATGCGTCTTGGTGAGCTGAGTGGATTGTGTTGGGAGAACATTGATTTTGACCAACACACAATCAATGTGAAGCAATCAATTGTTCGAGGAAGAATCACTTCTCCCAAAAATCACAAAACCCGCACTATTGCGATGACAAAAAGACTTGATGACGCCCTATATGCAATTAGACGGCCTAGTGGATGGGTTTTTGATCAATTAGACAATGATCTGAATGTCGCCAAGCGTGCAGCTGACGGCCTTGCGCGTATGTGTAAGCGTGTAGGGATACCGCGAATCGGTTGGCATGTTTTACGCCATACATTCGCCACTCAACTCGCTATGCGTAAAGTACCTTTGTACTACATTCAGAAACTTCTTGGTCACTCAAGCATCACAATGACTGAGCGTTACTCCCATTTTTCCTCAGATGTTTTACACGAAGCCGTTTCCGTCCTAGAACTCCCAACTGGAAATTATGGGAACCATTTGGGAACACAAACGAAAAGAGAATTTATTTCTGGCTAGATGATGCAAGTTCAACGCTTGTTATTCCGCTCAACCAAAACAAAAAACCCTGACGTGAGTCAGAGTCTTTTGTGGAGCGGGTAGCGGGAGTCGAACCCGCATCATCAGTTTGGAAAACTGAGATAATAACCGCTATACGATACCCGCAGTTAGTGACGACATATTAAAGGATTCCCCATTTTCTGGCAAGCCCTCTCTCATCTCATCCCCACCGCCGTAAGCGCGATTGCAAGGGCGTCGGCGGCGTCGTCGGGCTTGGGGATGTTTTTGAGTTGGAGTAAATGCTGCACCATTTTTTGCATCCCTTGTTTGGTCGCTTTTCCATCACCTGTCGTAGTTTTTTTAATTTGCGCCGGAGTGAACTCGACGATCGGAACTCCCGCCTCTGCACACAACAATCGCACAACTCCGCGGACTTCAGAAACACGCATGGCGGTTGTCGAGCTTTTTCCAAAAAATAATTTTTCGATGCCGATCAAATCTGGTTTGTGTTCTTTAAGAAGTGCTCGAATATCCTCGGCGATCTGCACGAGGCGTTCATCAAACGTCTCTGTCGATTTCGTGGTAATCACTCCGTAATCAATCAACCGAACAATTACGCCATCCACATGGATCGCGCCGAATCCCATCCGGCCAAAACCTGGGTCGATGCCGAGGATTGTTGAAGACATAGAAACAGAGTGATTGAGTGATAGAGTGGAAAAGTGATAGAAGAGAGCAGCTTATTTATTTGGTAAATCGAAAACAAGGCGCGTTACAAAAAAACAAAAAATATTTTCTCCATCACTCTTTCACTTTTGTTATTCCACATTCGTGTAAACCGTATCCACATCTTCGAGTTCATCCAACACTTCCATAAGCTTCTCGAATGACTGTCTTGTTTCTGGCTCTTCGATCACAACGGATTCTTTTGCGCGATATTCGATCTCTGCACCATCTACTTTAATACCGAGAGCTTCGATCGCGTCCAACACTTTTTTGAGTTGATCTGGCGGACAAATGACCTGAAGCACACCGTCAGCTTCCACAATATCTTCTGCTCCTGCGTCAATCGCCGCAAGCTCAAACGCATCGCGATCGAACCCCTCTCCCCCCGCCCTCTCCCTCGAAGGGAGAGGGGGCAAGATCGTCACAACACCCTTCTTTTCAAACATCCAGGCGACACTTCCCTGTCCCGCCATCGTTCCACCGTTCTTCGTGATGGCTGTGCGAATCTCCGAAATCGATCGGTTGCGATTATCTGTAAGCGACTTCACAAGCAGCGCCGATCCACCCGGACCGAATCCTTCATACAACACTTCTTCAATTGTGCCACCACCATCCGCACCCGTTCCACGACGAATCGCGCGTTCCACATTCTCTTTTGGCATGTTCTCGCCCTTCGCTTGATCAATCGCCACAC
>DATEAE010000170.1:0-4729 GCA_035288505.1 Candidatus Nanoarchaeia archaeon | reverse complement strand
CAGCGCGACAACAGCGCCCAGACTGTGGCCGAGGAGAACGGTATCTTTTGTTATTTCAATGTTTTTTAGAACGAAATCAACCTGCTCTTCTGAAGGATTGTCCGTATCTGGCAACTGAGGAACATGAACATTGGGAAATTTATTTTTTAGCCATTGAAAAAAATTGCTGTCAGGACGAGCACCAAAGCCGTGCAGAATAATGAGTTGCATAACCCTCTTTTGTCCTCTATTTCTTAAATTGGATGGTCGTTGAAGCAGAGAGAAGGCGAAAAATAATTTTTAAACGTTTTATTTTTTTTCTTCCTGTGGTAACGTCTGACTGAGAGTCCCTATTTCAGAACTTCTTGAATTCCCCTGCAAGATCAATCAAATCAACATGTCCCAGGAACAATGAACGGCAACAATAACGTTTCAATCCGAGCTGGTCGAACACTTTTCCTCGTGCTTCGCCTGCTTCAATACGCTGCTTGTGCTGTTCCCATAGGTGGCCTACGGGTTTTCCGCAGCCGAAACATCGAATTGGTATCATCATTTTTGTTCACCTTTGTTGTATACAGTGAGAGTCACGCTTGCTCTTGTTACCCTGTAAGTTGGAGTCACGGGAACTAAACCCAATGATTTTACAGCTTCAGCTGCTCTTACACTGCATGGAACTACACCAAGACAGAGTGGGTCGTCAATTGCAGCTTTTATTTCTGACTCAAGACTTTCTTTGAGTGGTGTGCCTTGCATGTTGAAGTTAGCAGCAACTATACCACCCCATCCAGGAACATTACAAGAGCTAGTCACCGAGCTTCGATCATCAGTGAATGCGTAAAGATTGCCTTGACGGTGAATAAAATGTTCACCAATGTATTCCTCAACAAGCATTTTGCAGACTGACATGTAGGCTTCTGATGGAGTATATTCCAGTTCCGCGCTACTCTCTTCTAGTTTTAGTGTCATCTTTGTATCCTCAACGATACGATTTCTGTGTCTTTGAACGCGCTTTTGACTTGCGTCCTGGTTTTCTTGTTTCTTTTCTTCGTATGTCTGCAACAAGCAACAAACGATCGTACGTTTCAAATGATTTTTTTAAATTTTTGTCGTATGCAACAAGCGCACGTGCTATCGCAAGACGAGATGCTTCTGCCTGGCCTGTTGTGCCGCCGCCTGCAACGCGGATATTAATATCAACCTCGCCGGCGCGTTCACCAATCAAAATTAACGGTTCCTGAATGCGTAATTGAACAATGTGATCTCCGAACGTGTCAAGACGCTGGTTGTTAATCTTAATAATGCCTTTTCCCTTCTTCAAGGTTGCACGGGCGATTGCACTCTTTCTCTTTCCACTTGTATGAATGAATTTGTCTACCATTTGCCGCCCAACCCCTCGCATAATTTTGCAATCGTTATATGTTTTGAAAGTACCTTGTCTGCAGATGCTGACTTAATTATTTCTGCATTTGTGAATTGCGCAGGAACATCTGTATAGCACATGACTTTTTTGAAACATGCGATGCCCCGTGCATTCTTTGGCAGCATCCTACGAATGATGCGCCGCACAAACATGTCAGGACGGCGATGATAAAATGGACCTTTTGTAGGCTTGCCACGACGATGGGAAACGTCAAGGAATTTTTCTAGGGTTGTTCGCGGACTGCCGGTGATAACCATCTTGCCGCAATTGACTACAACGACCTGTTCGCCAAGAAGCGATGCTTTTGCTGCGTTTGATGCAATTCTGCCTGCAATACAGTTTTCGCCGTTGATTATTTTCATCCGACTACCCTCACGTTCTTTCCTTTAGGATTTTGTTTCAGTAATTCTGCTATCGCCAATGCTTTGCCGCCTGCATGCTCGATTTTTTCTGCTGCCTGACGTGAAAACATGTGTGCTGCTACCGTAACTTTTCGTGAAATGTCGCCCATGCCCAGCACTTTTCCCGGAATGACTAATGTATCACCGTCATTTGCTACTTTGCTAATCTTGTACACATTAACAGAATGCCGCTGACGTGTCGGCTTTTCCAGGTCACATGCGACACGCATCCACACCGGTGCATCCTCAGCTCTCGCTACCTGCTTCAGCTCGGTAATGAGTTCCCGTGTTACCGTGTTTGTTGGACCTGTTCGTTTCATTTTTTACCCTAAAGCATCATAAATGCGGGAGAAGGGGTTCGAACCCTCGCAGGCACTAAGCCACTAGGCATTTGCGATGCATTTCTCCTCAACCTAGCCCGTTTGGCCACTCCGGCACTCCCGCGTATGTCGGCAGAGCCGTTTGCAGTGTAAGCGTTCATAATTTTTCCTTGAGCAGATCGAGCTCTTGGATGGCCAAATCTGCTGCTGTATCGAGGATTTCCTTACAGCTGAGCTGTCCCCAGCTTTCGATAGTGAAAAGAATATTTTCTGTATCAGTAATTTCTGCGCCAACTTCTTCCAATACCTGCATGCATGCTTCAGTGAAAGGTGACGTGTGTAATTTGTCTGTATCTACTTTTACTTTACCATCAACCTGCACAATGTTGCTGCAGGCTTTTTGTAAACGTGCTTTCTGCTCATGATCTAATTTTACCGCAGTTGTGCTGATGGCTGGTTCGTTTTTGTAATATGCCAAACAAGGAGACCATTTTACATGCTCTCGGCCCTGACCAAGAGTAGCTGTTGCTTCTATTTCCAGTTTCTGCTTTGCAGACAGTTTCACGACAGGCATGTCGTCAAATACAAATGTGCACTTGGGATCAGCGCTTTGTGCCTCACTGGCAAGCACAAGTCCTTTTTTTGCTGCTTTCAGTGTTATTTTTAGTTCACATTTTGCACAGCCCACGCTGTTGCATGAACATTTTGATTTCAACGTGTAACTGGACAAATCTGTTTTAATTGGATTTAAACCAAGCCGTAATGCAATCATCTCGTCATACAATGCTGAACTGTTGTCATGCACGTCAACATTTTCAATTGCCAGTGTAGGAACTTCGTCCATTGCAAATCTTCGAATGAGATTGACAAATGAAGGTGTGACACCTTCAAGACGTATGAGAAGCATATTTTCTTTTTTATTTGAGTCCACGACTTCCAGTTTCATACGCGACGACCTCTCCTGCCACCCTTCACACGACAACCGTCATGTGCGACCGGGGTAACATCTTCTATTTTTCCAATAAGCAAACCTGCACGCGATAAAGCTCTGATGGCGGCCTGGGCACCGGGTCCCGGATTTGCTGGGCCCTGATGGCCACCAGGAGCTTTGACACGAACATGAACGCCATTAATTCCTTTATCACGAATAAGTTCTGCAATTTTTTTTGCAGCCATCATTGCTGCGGTTGGAGAGCTTTTGAGACGGTCTGCCTTGACAACCTGCCCGCCTGAACTGCGTGCAATTGTTTCTGTTCCAGTGATATCAGTAATGTGAAGAATGGTATTGTTGTAACTGGAGTAGATGTGTGCGATTCCCCAACGTATTTTATCGTGTGCCATAATGAGTTACCTCGACTTTTTTGCGCTTTTTCTCTTTCTTTACAATGGGAACGCGTTCAGGATGTTCCGGATTGATTAATGAAGAGGACCCAGTGAACTGAACACTTTCTTCTTCTGCTTTTTTTATCATGTAACTTGGTGCGGTAATCTCGCGTCCAGCAACAGTCACGTGGCGATGGACAATAAATTGTCGTGCCTGCAACATAGTTCGAGCAAAACCCTTTCGGAATATAAAGCTTTGAAGCCTTCGTTCCAGCACATCGCGCAATGAAAGACTGAGGACGCTGTCCAGTTTTGCGTCGAGACTGAGTAATCCTAATTGCTGCAGGCGTTTGATCAAGGCTTCGCGTTCTTTATCTGCTTGTACGGACTTTAATGCAATAAGTTTTTTTGCCTGATTTTTGAATTCACGCAGAAAGCTGTTCATTCGCCAGACTTCCTGCTTGTTTTTAAGTGAGTATTCTGTTGTTACTTCTTTTTCTGCGTCAATTGTTTCACGACGCCATGGATGCATTAATCCGGTGTATTTCTTACGTAATCTGCGTGGGTCACCCATGTGTTATCACTTCTTCTCCTTGCCGCCTTTTTCCTTGCCTGCGGCTTTTTCTCCTTCTGGGGCAGCTTTCTTACGCTGAACGCCGAGATGGACTTTTCCTTTATTCTTTCTGAAATTTGAACGCGTGCGCTGGCCACGGACTGGCAACCCAAGTATGTGACGGATACCTCTGTATGCTTTCATCTTTTTCAGCATTTTAAGGTCGTTGTCCTGAACAAAATCAATGTCGCCCGTTAACAGGTGGCGTGGCTCGTTTGTTTCTGGGTCTCTGCGACGGTTGACCATCCACAAAGGAGCGCCATACTTCAAAGGATTGCGAACAACATCATCAAGCTTTTTTATGGTTTGTTCGTCCAACAGACCAGTCTTTGCCTGAAGATTAACACCTGCAAGAAAACAAGCCATATGTGAAAAAGAAACGCCAACGCCTTTAATTTTTAATAATGAGTGATGGATAGGCTTTGTACCGTCTAAATCAGTGCTCGCGACACGTACCAGTTGTTTTATGGTTTGTTCCATGAGTGAAAAAGCTGAGAATCATCTCAGCCCTATGCGCCAGATTGACTCGGGCTAATGAGTGATTGTTTTGGACGGGGGTTTATATAATTATGGTTTCATTTCTTTCGCTTTTTTGAGAAAGATTTATAAATAGGCTTTATGTAATATAGAAATATGAGAAACGCTGAACTCATTGTTAGAGAGATATTGTATA
>DATEAE010000169.1:0-7387 GCA_035288505.1 Candidatus Nanoarchaeia archaeon | reverse complement strand
GATGAGGCAGAACTCTATCTTCAAAGAGCTGAGAATGAACTGGTAGCAGCACAAATGTTGTTTGAAGTTTCCAGTAATTCAGCACTTCAAAAAGAACAATTTAAACTGGAAAAGGACTTTACATTTTACAGCACAGTTATTAGCCATTCTTACTATTCCATTTTTTATTCAGCGAAAGCAATTCTTATTAAAGATGGAGTGAAAACAGAAGCACCAGAAGTACATAAGAAAACATTGGAAGCGTTTGAGAGGTATATGATAAGTACAGGAAAATTGGATATTGAACTGCTTAAAATTTATCAGAAAATGATTGTTCGTGCTGATGCTCTCTTAGGAATTTTCTTCATGGAAAAAAGAAAACGAGGAGAATTCACATATCAGACGCTTCCCCAAGCAAACAAAGAACCAGCACAGGAATCATTAAACAATGCTTCTTTCTTTTTCAAAAATATTAACAAGATTTTGCGATAAGAATTTACATTTATGAGGTATGTTAGATCGCTTCCCCCAACTGATTCTTCACACTTTCAGCCGTCGCTTTACCAATAATTCGCGCGAGCTCAGTCATTTGTACTTTGCGCAAATCACCAACATCTTTCAATGCGTTTTTATAAAGACGTCGTGCACGAACACGACCAATGCCGCGAAAGCGCAACAAGGTTAATAATTCTTCCTTCGCGCCATACTGAACACGCATGCGCAGCTTTTTCACCGTACTCATCATATGATGGCTACGAATATAAGGTAACAGTTCACCAACCGAATAAAGCAGCCAGTCAGCAGCATTCACTTTGCTTTGGATTTCTCCGGGACGAATAGAATAGGTTTCAAGAAGCTGCTCCTCGCTCTTTTCTTCAATCCATTCCGAAAAAAAGAGTGCAGTCTTGACGCTTTCCAGAAATTCATCATACGAAGAATCATACAAGTTTGGTTCCAGCTGAAGAAGTTCGTGGGAATGAGCAAGCAATGATTCCTGCACAGATTCATGGTCTTTCACGCGTAAACGAAGCAATGGCCTCATTTCGAGGGTATGACTAATTGCCTGCAAAATCCCGAAAGTTGCAGGCTGAGAAACTTTTTGCAAGCACGTGAGAAGCCGGTGTGCGGTGTACGGGTCAAGATAAAGTTCCGCAACTCTTTTTCCAAGAGGAGTGACGTCAAGACTGTTTTTTCCAAGCTCTGCGGCGCTGACAAAATCAGATGAAGCAGAAGTCTTGACAAAGTTCCATTGAGTAAGCAACGCAATCATTTTGTCTATTATTTTTTCAAGTTGGAGCATGTCTTGGTACTGGTGTGCCCAAAAGGTGCGCGAAAAAAAGTCAACAAGATGTTCTCGCGATGCCGCAAAACCGGAAGCAAGCAAACTAAGAACATACGTTCGAAGCACTGGCTCTGACGCAAGCTTGCTGGTAATTTCTTCTGGTTTTCCAAGAATGTATTGCGCATGAATTTTGTCGTGTTCGATGTCATCTTTTGCAATAGCAATTGCTTCGCCATGATCATCGTGGAATTCTGGTCTGCCTGCCCTCCCACAAAACTGTAGGTATTCAAGAACAGGAATCCAGCTCATGCCCCACGAACCACTGAATCTTTTCAGGCTTTTCAGGATAACGCGATAGGCAGGAGTACTCACCCCATACACAAGAGTCGGTGTAGCACAAAGTGTCGTAATAATCCCATCGCGAAAGGCTTTTTCAATGAGATCTCGTTGGTCTGAAAGCAAGCCTGCATGATGAAAAGCAACACCTGATTTGATGCAGATGCTCAACCGCTTGCACTGTTTCGTTGGTGTTCCGATGCGACCGAGAATTTTTTCCGCCAGTTCAGCGCAAGCAGGCTGTACGCTTTGCTTCATTCGAAGAGCACGTGCAATATCTTCCGCTGTTTTTTCTGCACTGAGCTTGCTTTCAACAAACACAAGCGACTGCTTCCCCTGCTGACGCGTATCATTCACCAGATACAGAAGTGGATCCATAAAGAGTAAGAGATACAAGACTTTATTTACTTTGCTTCCAGCTTCGTTTCAGCGACTCGTGTTGAGTTTGTTGTTCGTTGCCGTGACGATACACGTACAATCCATTCGTGCTCGACAGAAACCTGTCCATCGCTGACCGTCAGCATAATTTTCTTGTCTCCAGGCTCACTAAATCGCCGACGCACTCCTTTCGAGGACTCAACACTGTCAAATAAGCCAAAATCCCATGTGTATTCAAGTTCATCACCATCAGGATCGAGAGCAACAGCTTTGAATGCAATTGGCTCGCCCACGGTGGCACGAATACGAGAAGCAGGGATAACATCCGCAAACTGAGGAGCACGATTTTTATCGGTAACAGTAATTTGAACTGTTTTCTGAACAGTGGACTGACTTGTGACGGGTTCACTAAGCGCTTCAACGACAGCTGTCGTGTCATTGCTCTCAGTATCGTTGATGATGTCGCTCGGAGAAACAGATTGACTGTCACTCGCGCTAAACGTCACAAGATACGTCGAACGTTTGTCATCTTTGGTTGTTGCATCAAAATCAGGAGTCCAGCGAAACGTTCCATCATCAAAAGAAGCTCCATCAGGCAAATCTTCAGCGATAAGCACAACATCATCACCATCAGAGTCTTCTACATCGAGAGAGAATGAAAGTTCATCGCCCTCAGCAATAACTTGATCTCCGACAGCACTGAATGTTGGTGCCTGATTCACATTGCGAACGGTGAGTGGAACGCGTAATTCAGTCGCTTCTGTTCCATCATCCGCAGTAACAACAACAGTGTAATCTCCCGCACTCTCAAAATTTGTAATCCACCGTTTTCCGACAGGCTCGCCAACAGTTACCCGAACCCGATCGTTGTCCGGATCAGAAACAACAGGAGCAAATGCAATGACATCTCCTTCGCGTGCTTCGACCGACGAAATTTCTTCAATCAGGGGTGGCCGGTTCTTTCCTTTCACAAGCACATCGAATTTGAGTGTAGTGCATTTTTCAGCACCGCATGCAGTAAGAACGAAAGGAAAATCTTTTTCCGCAGGATAAAAATAATTGTCAAGTGCAAAAAACTGTAATAATTTCAACAGAAAACCTTTTGGTTTTGAAACGGTGTCATAACCCGGAGTCCAGACAATTTCATCGGACGCAAACATTGCGTCAGAAGGTCCAACAAAATCAAATGCAAGCTCATCACCGTCAGGATCAGCAACAGAGACATCGACACTCAATGTTTCAGTTTCAAAAAGACTTTGCTGCTCAACAGGCGCAAATTCAGGAGCACGGTCAACGTTTTCAACAACAAGCTTCAAAGTTCCATTGGTAACGAATTCACCATCACTTGCAGCTACAACAACAGTATGAACACCTGCATCTTCAAAAGACGGTGTCCATACACCATCAGAAGAGAAGAGATCACTGAATGTATACGTAATCTCGTCACCATCATCATCAGTTTCACTGAAGTTAAGAACAATAGGTTCATTTTCTTTGGATTGAATTTCGCTGAGTTCTAGAACGGGCGGACGATTAACATTGCTAACATCAACAACCCATATTTCCTCCGTCGTATCAATCCCATCACTAACCAATGCCACAACATCATGGGTTCCCGAGCTTTCATAATCCAAAGAATAAACAAAAGCATCACCCGAATACATTTCAACATCATCAACAGTCCACGTCACATTGAGCTGTTGTTCTTCGGGGTCACGCGCAACGACGTGAAACGTAAGATCATCAGATTCACGAACGGACAATTCCTTAGATTGCGGCAATGCAGAAACAATGCGAGGCGGTTGATTTTTTTTAAGCACAGTAATATTCACTTTTCCTTCGACAGTGGACTCTGCATCGCGTGCAAAGATTTTGATGATGTGCTGACCTGCATCTCCAAAATTAGTTTGCCAGGTTCCTTCTGCATTGAGCGGCGAATCAAATTCGACAGTCACAGCATCACCATCAAAATCTTCAACATCAGGATTGACAGTGACGATATCACCTTCATCGATGCTAATATCAGATAATTTAAGGAGTGGTGGACGATTAACGTTCTTGATAACCAGAGTCACTTCTTTTTCTGTGACGGAAGTCCCGTCATTCGCTCGGATAAAAGTTTCATAAGTGCCAGCGTCCTCAAAAGAGGTTTGCCATTCACCGCTCGCATTTAATGGCTCGCCATACTCAAAGGTAAGAATATCCTCGTCATCATCTTGTCCTTCGGGTACAAGACGAACAAGTTCACCTTCCGAGTAGTCAAATGTAAATGATGCTGCAGCTACCGAAACCAGCAAAAGGAGTACAACACCCACTGAACTCGCTGTTTTCATAGGAAAGTTAAAACATCAGAGTTTTCCATCCAATTTTGTTGTTGAATTGGAAACTCTGAGTGTGTTCAAAAACCAATGGTTTTTGACAAATTAACGTTTTGCGATATCGATAATTTGTGGCGGCACGTTCACATCATTCACCGTCAAAGTTATTTCTTTGCTCACGGTGTCCTTGCCATCACTTGCCGCGACGGTGATTGTGTAGGCGCCATGATCTTTAAATCCAGTTTCCCAGATACCGTCATCACCAACAGGCTCGGAAATGGTGACGACGACTTTGTCCCCATCAAGATCACTGACTACGGGCTTGAGTGTTATCTTCTCACCCTCATCGATTTCTATAGAATCTTCGAGTCCGGTAACTTCTGGAGGGACATTGACATCTTTTACCGTGAGCTTCGACTTGACAACAGTTTCTGCTTCACCGTCAGTAGCCGTAATGGTAATATCATAGGCTCCTGCACTTTTATGGTCAGTTTGCCATTGACCATCGCTGTCCAACGGTTTTGAAAAAGTAAGTGTAACTTCGTCGCCGTTCTTGTCCGTGACTTCAGGTTTGAGAGAGAGCAACATACCCTCATTCACCGCTAACGAAGATTCAATGCCTTCAAGCAACGGAGCAACATTCTTCTTCTTTACGACGAGCAATATCATTTTATCGACAGTGTTGACACCATCACTTGCGCTGATTGTAACAACATATTCGCCCGCATCTCCATAATCTGTTTTCCACTTGCCATCTGCGTCGAGCGGAGCAGAAAATTCAAATTCAAGAGGGTCGTCATCTTCATCATCAGCATTTATTTTGAGATCGACCAATTCTGTTTCTGAAAATTCAATTTTTTGCAAAGTAGAAGTATCAACATCAGGGTTTTTCAAAGCTTCTTCAACATCAGCAACAAGAGTATCGATATCTGTATCTTCGACATCTTCAGTGGTCTCATCGACAACGACAACAACCGCTCCGGTGACGTCATCACTCGAATTAGTATCAGAGGAATTTTCATCATCAGCAAGCTTACTTTCAATATCCTGAAGTTCTTTGACGAGATCGACTTCCTCCTGTGTTTCTACAGGTTGTTTTACACACGCACCGAGAAGTACCAGAACGATAAGAATCAATAACCCTTTTTTCATGCTCAACCCCTCCATGAGACTACCATTACACAATGGCAATCAGTGTTGTGTACTGCGGGATAGCATCTTCTATTTAAATGTTGTTGGCATCAAAAACAAGTATTGAAAAAAAAATGTTAAAAGTAAAAATGGCCCCGCCGTGATTTTCAGATATTTTTTTGAACACGGGACCTTACGATCACTGCCGGAACATATCAGTCGTACGCTCCACCAGGCTAAGCTACGGGGCCTTGTAACGGGAAATCCAACAAACTCTATAAAAACGTTGCTATTTTTTCTTTGTACTGATCAATCTCTCCTTCATCATAGGTCTTACCGGGCCAGTGCTGTAAACCATCGCCCTCGAACCGTGGAATAACATGCAAATGTGCATGGAAAACAACTTGTCCTGCCGCAGCAAAATTGTTCATGCCCAGATTGAACCCGTCGGCTTTCAAGCTTTTACGAAGACTTTTGCCTACTTTTTTGGCTGCAACAATCATGTCTTTCAGCGTGTTCTCGGACACATCGAGCAAGGTTTCGACGTGCTCCTTCGGCACAATCAGAACATGACCTTTATTTACAGGCTGGATATCAAGAAAAGCAATGATTTTTTCGCTATCAAGAACAGTTGCACTCGGGATGCCCCCTGAAATGATTTTACAGAATATGCATTCATCCATAAGTCCTCAGAAAAAAACTATAATATAAAAATTATTGTGCATCAGAAGCTCTCATCATCGACATCGCTTTCATCCTCTTCCTCAGGATCATCTTCGTGATTGTCGTCATCATCATCGTCATCATCATCATCTACATCATCATTATCATCAGCCTCATCATCGTATTCTTCAACAGATTCATCATCAAACGGGCTCATTAGGGCTCACCTCACGCGCATGCGGACACTTCTTTTATTTAAGAGTTTCGATTAGCGGATTAGAAAAGAGACAATAAGAAAAGCACAGAAGGCTTTATATACAAGATAAATCTCCAGCAACGTGATAAAAAATGAGGTTATGGCCTGCGTTGCTCATCTTTCTCTTCGTACTACCCAGTGTTATTGCTGCGGTTGAAGTAACACCTCTCACTGATCGTATTTCGTTTGGAGAAAAAGCATCTTTTCGTGTAACAATCTCCAACGAACGCGAAGAATCACAAACATACGAAATCGTTTCTCCCGGCACAGGAATTCTATGGGATGCCAAGACACAGCCGTTACGAGACAGCACCGTACAAATCGGTCCACGACGGTCAAAAGATATTACGGTAACTGTTGAACCTATAGAAAAGTTTCAGCCAGGTGTCTATATTGTAAAGCTTGAGATTACATCAACAACCGGCGAACGCGTTGAAAAACTCTTAAAAATTTTCATGGGACCGAATGAACCAAAGGAATACTTACCGTCTTTGCGTGTGACGCTGGATATGAATGACCGCATCGACCCGAGAGAAGCACAATCAGTAAAGCTGCTGATTGAAAATCTTAATCCGTTGCATATATCACCGCTGGTCATCGAGATGTCAAGTGAAATTCCAGAGCTGAATTTACAGCAAACAATTGACTTGCCTGCAGGACCTGGAAAAGCACAGTCTGTTGAATTTTCATTCAAGATGTCGGACGCTCAGCAGCCCAAAGAATATTATTTATTTTTCCAGTTCAAGCGCGAAGATGAAGTCATTAAGGTAATTGACAAGAGAATTGAAGTGACTCCGATAACGGACCCGTTTGAACAGCTTGTAAGCGAAGAAAAAAGATTCCTGAAGAGAATACAAACGATTTCGATAAGAAACACAGGGAATGTGAAAAACACACAAATAATAACAGTACCGGTGACAATAACACAGAGAATTTTTGGTGTTGCAGAACCCGAAGCACGTGTCGAAGAACGAAACGATCAGAAGGTGTATGCATGGGATTTTGAACTCGCGCCGACAGAAACAACAACAGTAACGATGACAA
>DATEAE010000168.1:0-9524 GCA_035288505.1 Candidatus Nanoarchaeia archaeon | reverse complement strand
TGAAATCAGCGCTTCAGCCGCAACCCGTGGACCCTTTTTGCTGCCTTCAACAAGCACTTTCATCGAGCTTTCAATAATCTTTGATGGAAACGCAGTCAGCGCACCATTCTTCGGGTCAAATATTGCATTATGGATGCTCATTCCAAGCTTAGTGATATTGTGATGAACATATGAAAAAAACTCGCCGCTGGTCGTTCCGCGCATCATGTCCGAAACCTGCCCAAACGCAATTTCCGCAGGGATGTTATCACCCAAACGATTTCCAAGTTGAAATAAAGCAGATGCAAATTCCTGTTCCAGTTTTTTTGTTCTCTCTCTTATTGAAATCACGTTCTTGCTTCTTAATTTGTAATACAATCCAATGCCAACTCCAGCGCTCAGCGTCAAACACAACGACAACAATGCTGCGCCTAACCCATAGGGTCCAATCCGCGACTCCAGCTCGCATGTATTTCCCTGTGGACAGATATATCCCTGCAATGCAAACTGTCCGATGTTTACTTCAAATGTTGAATCAAACGCATGAAGGAGCAACGGGCTTACACCAACAAGGAAAAAAATGCCAGCGACAATTCCTGCGACAAGAATAGGTGTAATCGCAATTTCAGTTCCTCCAAATCGTAACAATATATTTTTATATTTTGCAAGCTCAGGATTTTCTTCAGTAATATCCGTCTGCCCATAACCTGTCGGTCTTTTTGATAACACGACTTTACTAATAAAATAAACTCCCACCGGCAGTAAGAAATTATACAATATTCCAATCGTCAGAGCAATTTGTCCCGGAGATGTCTCATTGGTCATAAAACTCACGACAAGCGGCAATATCACCAGTCCGAGAATAGGCAATATCACACCAAGCATGTGTAACATCGTAACGGGACTTTGCAGGCTATGTGCATAGTGTAACATCTTTTCATACGTTTCAGAAAGCATGACAGACAATGCTTTGTCCAATGAATCAAGTCGTCTACTGTCGCTCGGCTCGTACAACGACGCTTCAATGAGGTGAAATGATTCAATAAATTCGCGATTCCATTTTTCCCATGTCTTAAGATAGCTTTCCAACGCATCTTTGATGCTGTCAAAAGCGCCTGTCTCAACATCCCACAACACTTTGCGCAAATCAAGTGACAATGGCGGCCCGATGTGATTTGACGTAAACTCAATCGCACGTTCCAAATTAGACGTATGCCTCATGAACGTGACAACGTAAAAAATACATTGCACCATCTGGTTGCTTGATTTCAAGCGCCAATTGTTCGCCCAAAAATCAGGCAGTTTCTGAAATGGAAGAATGAGAGCCAAGCTTCCCAAGCCCAACATGAGAACAAACAAAATGCTGTCCAAAAACGTATATGCAAGCAGGCTGACTATCACCATCAAGACAATAGGCGCGAGCACTGCAAACGACAACGTTCCCGTTGGCGTGACATCCAGATGGGTAATTTTGATTGCTTCGTCAAGTTCCACAGCACGTTTCTCGTCAGGTCGAACTTTTACAATTTTCTCTGCAAAATTACATCCCTTTTCGTAGAGCGAAAGCTGTCGTGGGAAAAACATTTTTTTGAATTCTGTATATTCGTGCGATATGATTCGTTGAGGCATGGGCGCAGGTCCTAACCCTAACTCCTCTCTAATTTTTTCCTTGTACTTCACCAGTAATTCTTCATCCATTATTCCATATGCGTCCGTGCGCGCTCCTCCATGTGCCCATTTTGTTGTTTCACTATTCTTTTCATCCAGTCGTTGAACTGAAACAATACCCGTTTTGAATCAATCTCGCCAACTTCCTGTTTGACACTGTCGAGAATGCTATGAAATACGTCATTTGATAGAGTGACGAAAGGTGCTTCCAGCAACTCTTCATTTTTGCTTTTGCGTGCCATATCAACAACCGCCTGCTTAACATCAGCCCGCAGCTGGATATTTTCCCAAACCATATCCCATTTTCCAGCATACTCCTTGATGCGCGCAGCAATATCTTTCAACACTTCAGAATTGCCATTGCGCAGTTCATCGGTTATTTCAAGCGTATCTTTTCGTGGATTGTAGCTCATCAAATCAACGAAGCCATTTTCTTTCATCGGGTCTTTCTGCCACGTTTTTCGTACTTCCGTTATCTGAAGTACGCGCCGTTGTCTTCTTGTTCCTGACGCAGTCCTTACGGGGTTTGCGATGATAATTAAGTCCGTCGCCTTGAAACTTGTTGGCGGTACGCCAATATCATTCACGACTCTATCAAAAACGCCGTAGGGTGATGCTGCATGAATTGTGCCCGCAACGACATTCGCTGCAGCACCAACACGCATTGCTTCGTACAGGGCAATGGCTTCTTCGCTTCTGACTTCTCCAACGATGAGTGCGCTGTCTCCAAGACGCAAGGTTGAGCGGATGCCACGAGTCGCGCTGACTTCAGATGTTTCTTTGCCAGCAAGTGCGCTCGCAACTTTTAATGGCTGGATGTTATAGCCCAACTTTCGGAGGGCGTCGGTCGGAAGTTCTAAAGTATTGTGGGCTACAATGTTGTTAACCACAAAACTTTCACATTCTGGCACAGAAATGTCA
This sequence comes from Candidatus Nanoarchaeia archaeon, assembly GCA_035288505.1. Taxonomy (GTDB): domain Archaea; phylum Nanobdellota; class Nanobdellia; order Woesearchaeales; family JAGLXL01; genus DATDXM01. Next base: position 6,956 of record DATEAE010000168.1, on the reverse strand, counting down.
TAGACTAATCCCTCATATTCGATAATTTCAATGCTTCGCACTTCGTCCCAATAAATATCTGAAAAAGCAAGTTGTTTGAGCTGCTGGTGTAATGAGCCATCTGTTTCTTGAATAACTTGTTGCAGCTTTGCTCGTCCAACGTTATAGTCACGGGTAACATAATCTGCATATCGAAAAACATTTCCCAGTTTTTTTTTTATACCTACAGAAAGTGAAACAATATCTGTGCTATCATGAGTTGACATCTTTTGACACAACGATGAAACCTTTTTGTTCTTGTACCCTTGCAAAAATCCGATATGTTCCTTAATTTTTTTCCAATCTTTGACTGTTGATATTCCTGCATTTATTGTCCCATCCTTTCTTTTCTTCCCAATGCGCATTGTAACCCCAAAAAGCAATAGTAGAGTTTGTACATCGTTGAGCAACGCGCGAGACGCCAAAGGCATCACAATCTCTTTTGATGCAGCACATCCATCCCCAGTGAATAATCCTCGCATAACACATGCAATTTGTGGACGTGACAGATTAAATACCCATGAAGGGATTCGTTTTGTATACGCCGTACCCTTCAACCCAAGTATTTCTCGCATCACATAACGAAGAGACCCAGAATTAATCATGAGAGAAAAGTCATCTGAATGCTTTTTCACTTCAACTCCGAGTGTTTTTGCTATTCTTTTCACCAATGCTTGTTCTTCCGGCTCACCAACCGAAATAATAACTGAATTTTTATCATAACAACCATCTGCAATCCATAATCCAATAAATGTCAGAAAATCATCATTAAGATGTACAATCAAAGGAATAGGATGACTGTTCCATGTTGCCTTAAATTTTCCATTCAGATTCGTAATTCCCATATCCTGAGCAATTTGAATGGGTAAATAACCTAATTTTATCCATCGTCTGATTGTCTGGTCGGTATACCCTGCTTCACGACCTATTTCAACTAAATCGTTTTTGTGTTCTTGTAAGAATGTTTTGAGGTCATCACCTTCAACAAATCCTTGACAAACTTTTGGTAACAAATTTATCTGTGATAGCTCGCTATTGTTGAGCGGAAGGGAACGAGGAACCGCAATGTAACTCCCTTCATGAAGTTCATTCGTCTTTATCTCTACAATTCTATCATCTTTCAATGTAAATAATGAGTGATCACCCGTAACTTTAATCTCTCGTCCTGTTCGTGTTGTTACTTTATAGATGGGCTTATTGACGTTGTGACGAATAAACTTTGTTGGACGAGCTAATATTATTTTTCCTTCTTTATTCATCGCAAAAACTTCAATATTTTCACGATTACCAGTAATTTCGTGGTCGCTCACGTTGTACCAATAACCATGGTTGTTAATGAGGCCATCAACGAGCGCTCCAATTGTCGTCCGTTCAAACTTTCCATTCCTCCGAATAATCATTTCCGCGTCACCAGTTACGCTGTCTTCAATCGTAATTATTCTATACCTTCTCATGATTTCAACAAGAAAGCTGCCAAGCAAGCTGGTCTTTCCACTGGAACGCGTGCCTGCAACAAGCATCGCTCGCGTGCCATCAATGCAGAACCACAATAGTCCAGCAGCAAGCGAATTGAGCATTCCGGTATTGATAAAAAGTGGCAGTGTCCATGGCTTGTCACGATGTCTTCTAAACGAAAAAGCCAATCCACTCGGGTTCAACGGCTGCGTTATTGCCGCAACTCTACTCGTCATGCCCGGTATTTTCAATTCCGTATCAAGGATTGGATTTGCTTCGTCCAAAGGTCGTCCAGACATGAGCCTCAGTTTGGTCGCCCAGCTCTCGGCTTCTGCTGATGTCGGTATGATATTCGTCTGACAATCATCAAAATCCTGATGCACAATGAACATCGGTGCCTCTCCCATTGGTGAATTGATGGACACGTCCTGTATTTTTGGGTCCATCAAAAGTATCTCAATCAATCCAAAGCCGACGGTATAGCGAAGCAGGACACGCGCAAGCTCTTCAACTTCTTCCTGACTTAGCGTCAACTGGTTGGTATTTGCAAGGTCCTGAATGAGGTCCAAACCAATGTTATAAAAAACTTCACGCATACGTTCAGAATCAACAAACTCTTCTTTGGTCGGCTTGTGTTCAGAAAGTACCCGACGTGCCGTGTCAAGAATCTCATATTTTTCCTCGGAAAACTTAAACTCAGGAGGTACGACATGATACAATGTTTTTACGTCATCGGGAAAACCAAAAATAGTTACTTCCGCATCACCAATGGAATAGCTGTCGAGCACTTCTCCTTCCATTGGATATGATGCCATCAGCTTTGCGAACATGAAATCCGGGCGGATAAGCGGATGCAACAGTCGTCGATAAATGTCACGGTCGCCTGTTTTATAACCTACCAGATGCGGCTTTGCAAGCTGGATAAATTTTGTTTTTTCAAGAGCATCACCAATCCAGTCCATGACGGAAGAAAACGACGTTAAACAACGATGTTCTTCTCTGTCAACAGCGGCTTCTTCTGCTATTTTTTCGCTGCGCTGCAATCGTCGTAATTGAACATACGCAGCAATCGGATCACTTTTCAGCAGCTCTGAAATGAGGCGTTTCATCGTAGCATAGCTTGTCTGTAAGTATCGTTCGCATCCTGATGTAACACACAGCGTAGAATAGTTCAATCTTTGTTCTTTGCTCAACCGTCGATAAAAATACGCAATTTCATTCAGAACTTGTGTTTGTGCATAATCATATTCGTAATCTTTTTTCTGTACCAGTACGACACGGGTAACATTGCTCACCTGTGCAAGCAGTTCCATGACTTTCGCCATGCAGATGTCGCTGTCTTCAATCGATGGTGCAAACGTACACTGGTTACAATCTATCTTGAGGACTTTGTCATCTCCTTCTTCAATAATGTCATACGCAAAGCAGGCACGCTTTTCAAATAACGCCATGGTTCTCTTTTTAAAATGTCAAATGCCGTTATGTTTAAATAGATTATCCCACTGCTTGAGAACAATGGTTGAAGGAAAAAAAGGGTTGTTCCCGCCTGCGCCTGCAGAGAACATTGATGTCAATGCGCTGCGCTCCCGTTTGCGTCTTCTTGAAGAGAAAACCACAAATCTCAATCGCAAGATAGAACTGCTGGAAAGCAACCTGATAAACAGCAACAAAAAGAGAGGCGAGACAGTGCGTGCGCTTGACGCAGACCTTCTCGAAGTAAAACATGAGATGTCTGATTTTCGCCATAAGATAGGGTTAATCATATCAGAATTAAAGCTGACCGCGGGCAAAGATGAGCTGAACAGCATGAAAAGTTACTTAGACATGTGGAATCCTGCACGTTTTGCAACGCGGGATGAAGTGGAAAAGATGCTCGGTACAAAAAGGAAGAACGAATAACCAGCAACATTTAAATGGAGGAAATGTATTTCAGAGCAAAGGTGATTGTGATGACTGTTCAACAAGTTCTCGATTTGCGTCAGAAAGGCATGACGGACAATCAGGTAATCCAGGAGTTGCAGAAGCAAGGGATGTCAACCCAGCAGATTTTTGATTCTTTATCTCAGGCAGATCTTGCAGGACCATCAGCACAATCTTCTTGGGAAGGTGATATGCCTCCGATGCCTGCTCCTCCAGGTATGGGTATGCCAGAGCAAGCTCATTATGCCCAACAGCAATCACAGCAATATTCAGGAGGGGAAGAGCGCTTACAGGAAGTTGCAGAAGCCATCATCAGCGAGAAATGGGATGAGCTTTTGAAAGAGATGCAGAAAGTTGTTGGCTGGAAAGAACGCATGGACAGCGAAGTCCAGTCAATGAAAGATGCGCTTTCTTCGCTCAAAGATGAATTTAACCAGTTACGTCAGGGCATACTTGGCAAGGTAACAGAAGCCGACGAACGTATGCGTGAAGTCTCATCTGAACTTAAAGCAGTCCATAACATTTTCAAGGATGTTCTTCCAACGTTTACGGAGAATGTGGCTGAATTGTCAAGGGTAACATCAAAATTAAGTCCGAAAAAGAAATAATTTTTTTTTCTAATGATGTCCGCCGCCACCGCCTTCTCCTCCAGAAGTGCCGCCGCCGCCTAAAAACGCAATCGTAAAAATGGCGATGCCGAACACAAGCAGAAGCCCCAAAACTTTAACATTAAAGATGATGCTAAAGAGGTTCGACTGAAACTCCTCTCCCGAAGTTCCGGTTTCAAGCGCACGCTGCCCGTATACTGTGAAAATTGCAGCTGCGAGGATAATGATACCGACCGCAAACAAAGCCCAGTTTACTGCCCTGTCATTTATCATGTAATGAACGATGGTTTCTTCTCTCATGCCAAACAACTGATATAACATGAGGAGCATAACGAGAAACACGAACATAAGCACAAACCACGGAGCCATGAAATTGACCAGCAGGATAACATCCGGAACAAGTAATACCAATAATCCAAGGACAATTGAAACAATAGAATCGATGACCTTGTTAGCTCCCAGTAGTCTTGTTTTTGAAAGGAGTGCAAACACAATTGTAAAAACCAGTATTGCAGTAAAGAGCGGGGCAAAGAAGTCAATAATACCTAACGTATCCAGGAACGTCGCCATTACTTTCTCCTCGTCAGCAGCGAATCAAGAATATCTTTCATCCCAGTAGACTTATCATCACTGGTGATGAAGAAGATGATTGCGCCGAACACAAGGATGACAACCAACAGGATAGTTAAGTCACTATCCCACCAGTAGATGACATCTGATGGAAGCTGCCACCAATTAACTGTTGCTCCAAACACATAAAACAATACGCCAACGATAACAATGATTGCAAATGTGGGCGCACCTTTTCCCATTTCCACTCCCCACATACCTAAGAGGAGCAATATCAAAAGTATTGCAATTGCAAGCACCGCAGCACTTGGAACAAGCGCATTGATGATGACGATGGGGTCATAATTCGTCGGATACCGTCCCGTGATATGAGGGATGATTGCGGTAAGTGAAAACAGCAACGCAATGCCCAAATTGATATTTTTCTTGTCACCGAACAGCTTTATCTGCTGCATCACAGCATATATAATGGTGAATATCAGTAGAAAAGGTAGTGCTACTTCAGCAACACCGTAGCTCTGAAGAAAGTAAAGGATACGGTCCAACGATGAGCTTCCATAATATGCCATGTGTATCACCTAATGTTTGTCGTGTTTATCATGCGATTCGTGTGAATTACTTTTTTCCTGCGTTACATAAAACATGAATACAAGGACCAACACAACAAGCACAGCAGTTGCTGCCCAGTCTGTGTTTGGCGTCGCAAGGATGACTGCAAAAATCGGATTCAACCAATCCAGCGCATTGAGTAAAATTGCTACAATTGCGATGAATATGATAATCATGAAGAATCTCATCCAGCCCGGATGGCTGTCTAATGTTGCCTCTTTTGTTCCCCAGAGTATTCCGACGAGCATCAGGAAAGATATGACAAGAATAACCAGTAAAACTATATTCGCAAGGACTTCATTGATGGCAGCGACAAGTTTTGTACTCGCAATTACAAGGAATGCAATGACAACTGCAATAACTGCGTTTAAATTCTTCTTCGGCAACTGTTTGCCATCAATGTCTTCAACGCCTAAAATACGTGTTTTCTCAAGGATAGCAAAAATAATCGTAAAAACGAGTAAGAAAGGTAAAACTACATCATAGACACCTAATTTTTCAAGGAATACAATTGCGCCACGAAAGCCTTCTGCCATAAACCTCTTTTATCAACGCTAAACCTTCGGTGTTTATAAAAGTTATGATTAAGTGGGAATGTCATGTATTTTCAATGTCTATGCATCCTAAGGAAGAAAAAAAATTACGCAGCTTTTTTTGCTGGCGGCTGGGGAGGCATATCATCACTCATCATTTTGGTAATGTCTGCCTGAGGAACTCCAAAACTCTTGGTAATTCTTAACTCACGAGCCACATGTTCGTCTGCATATAATTGTACAGTCTGGTTTTCCAAAAGCCCCTGACATCCACGTCTATCCGAAGCGCGAACATGTCCTTCGTTATCAAACAGAAATCTACCTTCTCCAGTGGCAGCAAAATACCAACACGCATCTTTAATGGCAGAACCACAATAAGAGTCTGCTTTACGTTCCAGTGCGTCCAATAGTGCTGTATCAGATGTCTTATATTTCACGTTGACCACTCCCCAGCGCAGACAACGGGGTTCGCTTTATAAGCTTTATTGCTTGCTTAAGAATCCGGTTCTTCTGCCTCGCTTGACCATATACCTGAATAAAAGATAGCTCGCAATAAAATAAACAATCGACAATAGAAGTGCAATAAAAAATTCACGCATCATAAACACACCATTCATCGCTGCCCGCAAACCTTCAAACACGTACGCAAGCGGCATGGTCGCAGCAATAGTCTGCAAACTTTGAGGCAAAACCGACAAGGGATAGTATATCGCCGCAAATGGTTCTAACACAACAGGAACGCCCCATATAGCAATTGATATCCGCGCTCCATACTGAAAAACAATGCCATTGACAAATAAGCCAACGGCCCACGCAAAGATAAACAGCGGAACAAAAAATACTGCAAATCCCGACACTGTATAAATATTAAATCCGTAAGCGAGTGCGCAAAGGCTCATGATGCCAAATTCTATGACGGCACGCATCACACCAAGAATCGCAGTAGACAAAAACAGCTCTGCTTCAGTGACGGGTGTTACATAAAGACTATACACACTTTTATTCCAGAAATCCTCGATGAGATACACGCACATATCTTTTTGTGCCCGATTAAAAATAGAAAACAGCAATAAACCTCCTAAAAAAACGCTTGCGACAAATTCATCCGCACCGAGCTTCTGCACGAATACAGCCGCAAACCCCCACAGCAGGAGATTAATCACAGGCCACAACACTACATCAATCATCCGGTCGAAGCTATTGATAGTAAGATACCAATGCCGCAGCAGCAGCCCGTATACCC
>DATEAE010000167.1:0-4282 GCA_035288505.1 Candidatus Nanoarchaeia archaeon | reverse complement strand
GGACGGATAATTTTTTTGATGGTTATACGTTCGACGCATTTATAGGTAATCAGGTAGAAACAAAATTACCTTCAGAACTTTGTCTTCAGCCAGGCGAACATTGCATCGAACGGTGTCACATCGTGAATGAACTGAAATACTCGCGTCTAGCTCCATTTCTGAACATGAGAACTAGCATTCCAGTCGATGTCATTGCTGAACGCTGCCTCGATAATTCGAAGGTTCTGGAGCAGCACACTATTCTCTACGCAGTTCCTCGCACAAAAGACGTTGATAAATTGCTTACAGGCTTGCTTCGTGCCGGTTTAAACATCAATGGCCCAACTCGTGCAGGTATGTATCTTGTTGAACAAGGGAAATGACATACACACCAATAGACTACAACACATGGGATAGAAGTGGCAAAGGAAAGAATATCCTTCACTTGCTCACTCCTGTCGAACGCAAGATATGGGATGCAGCATTGCCTTATCAGGATGCTCGACCAAATGATAGAGGACACATTGAGGTTGTCACTTCCTTTGCGCTGCAGTTATTGAAACTTATTCCATCTACAGATAGAACTATTGTTATTCCTGCAACAATCTTACACGACATCGGTTGGTCACAAGTTTCACAAAAGCTGAGAGATTTGTTTAAAGACCCATACCATCCTGATTTTAAAAAAGCCAATGACCCTACAATTCGCCAAAAACATCAGGATGAGAGCGTTAAGCTTGCGACAAAAATACTAGGAAAATATCGTTATCCTAAAAGCTATCATGCTGAAATCCTTGCTATTGTTGGAGACCATGACACGAGAAAGTATTTCACCGACATCAATGCTCACGTCATGGGCGATGCAGATGTCTTATGGCGCTTTACAGTTATCGAATGTGAAAACTATGGATGGAAGCCTGCTGATTTTATTGCACGAATGAAATTAAACTTGAAAAAAGAACAGTATTTATTAACTCCCGCCGGCCGTGCAATTGCTGAAGCAGAATTAAAAAACACGGAGGCATACTTTGGCTAACATTCTGGTTACCGGCGGAGCAGGATATGTTGGTTCAGTGTTGGTTCCATCACTTCTAGCCAAAGGACATCATGTTACGGTGTTTGACACGTTTTGGTTCTGGAACGATGAGCAGCATTACTCGCAGACTGTTGGTATTGCTGGCAATAAGAATCTGCGTCTTGTCAATGGTGATTTACGCAATGTCAAAGATATTGATAATGCATTGAGTGGGTGCGATACTGTTATTCATCTGGCGTGCATTTCCAATGATCCTAGTTCAGAACTTAATGCCGCGTTTACTCATTCTGTAAATTACACCGGTTCAGTCCAATTGATTGATGCTGCAAAAGCTGCAGGAGTGCGTCGTTTTATTTATGCATCGTCCAGCAGCGTGTATGGCGTGAAAAAAGAGCTGAATGTCACGGAAGATTTACCTTTGGAACCTCTGACTCAGTACTCGCGTCTTAAAATTGAAATTGAACATTACTTATTGCATCGTTTGGATGAACAGTTTTGTGGTGTGGTTCTGCGTCCCAGCACGGTCTGTGGCTATTCTCCACGACAGCGCTTTGACGTCATCGTGAATATTCTCACCCATTCTGCGCTTACGAAAGGAAAAATCACTGTGCTTGGTGGTGAACAACTGCGGCCAAACATCCACATGAAAGACATGGTGCGTGCGTATGAAGCATTGGTTGATGCTCCATTTTCAAAAATCAATAGAAAAGTGTATAATGTCGGTGATGAAAACAAAACAGTATTAGAAATCGCTCACATGGTGAAAGATGTTATTGGTAATGTCACAATGGAAGTAATGCCCACCAATGACCCACGTTCGTATCATGTATGTTCTGATAAAATAAGGAACGAACTTGGTTTCGAGCTTCGACACACTATTCAAGAAGCTATCGTTGAACTTCGCGATGCAATAAAAAATGGTAAAATTCCTCATTTGAATGATGACCGCTGGTTTAATGTGAAAATGATGAAATCGCTTATGCAAGAATAAGCACAATTATTCCAACCAATGAACATGCAGCAACTGCACCTTTGAACACAATATGTTTTTCCTTGAAATATAATCCGCCCACGAGCGTTGTGAAAATAATCTCACTGGATATAATGACTTTGACGACGCCCGGATGGGCAAGAGGATTGCTTATTGCAAAGAAATAGGCATATGATCCTATGGTTGTTATAAATGCAAGTAGTCCTATCCACACACTCTGCGTTTTGAGATAACTCTTTGTTATTCGCTCGGAATAAAACGCATACATTACGCAGATGAAATAAATAATCAGCAAAGCCTTCATGAAATAAAAGTAGGTGTAGACATTCACGGTGCGCAGCACGATGCGGTCGAACATGACAGCGGCTGCTTCAAAGACAAATGCAATCAGTAGATATGCCGCATGTTTCACATCCAGCTCTTTTTCATAATATTCTATCATGCTGATATAGACAATTGGGAGAAGTGCCAGAATAATACCAAAACCCTGTGTTCTTGTTAATGTTTCCTGCAAAAAAAGCATGGCAAAAAGCACGACAAACACAGCGCTTAGTCCTGACACTGGTTTGAAAACTGAAATGCGGATGTCTTTCAGCACTTTTAGTCCTAGCAAGTTTGCGAAAAAGTAACAGAACGACGCCAAAATGATTAGTCCGAATTCTGAGATTGTTGGAATAACTATTCGGTCAATGGTTACCTGCGCATAGAGAAACATCGCCACGTAAAAGACGATGAGAAACTGGATAGGCGATGTTCTGTTCAAAACGTTTTTCTTGAAAATTTCTTTTATGATAGTGATAAACAATGCTACAAGCGTTGGAATAACCCAGTACATCTGCTGAAGAAACCTTTTGATGCTTAAATGGGTTGTGTTTTGAACTCCGACAAAATCGTCACAAACTTTCCGCCGTTTTCGATGAATGCTTTGTTCTTGGCAATAATTGGCTCATTGTACTGCCATGCGAAGATAATGCAATAATCTATCTTTTCGTCCAGCAACGCTTGCTTACTTTTTACCGGAATGTGTTTGCCTGGACTTAACAAACCCTGTCTATTGGGGTTGTCGTCAACGAGAAAACGTATTTGCTTGTCTATTCCGAAGTTATACAGCATCGTTGTGACGCCGACCGATGCGCCATAGCCTGCGATTGCTTTTCCTTGTGTTGTTTCAAAAAAATGTATGAGATGTTCTTTTATCTGTTTTATATGTTCGTCGAACAACAAGAATTGCTGGTTGTCGTGTTGCTCTTCCTGTATCATCCGCTGTACGTTTTCGGTTGACTGCAGATTTGAGTTTGACTGTACTACCGTACAACGTATTGAGCCTCCTTTTGTTTGCATGTGCTCGACGTTTTGCAAGCGCATGCCAAACTGTCCGAAAAAAGTCTTGAGCGGTCTGACTGCAAAGTAACTTATATGTTCGTGATAGATGTTATCCAGAATTGTTTTTTCAATTAAGTCTTTGACATATCCTGTTTCGCATATGAATACTCCATCATCTGCAAGAAGCTTTTTTATTCCTTTTATCATCGTATGGAGGTCATCGATATTTGCGATGACGTTATTTGCAATAACAATGCTTGCTGTGCCGTATTCTTTTTTTACACTCTCTGCGATATGCTCGTCAAACAGTTCAGGAATCGTTTTTATTCCTGCTTGGGTTGCTTCTTCTGCTATTTTTTTTGCCGGGTCGATACCTACCACTCGCATGTTTTTTTCTTTGAATGCTTTGAGTAAAGAGCCATCGTTGCTTCCTATTTCAACGATCAACGATTGCTCGGCGATGTGATGTGTATTGAGAACAGAAGCTGCGTATTTTCTAAAGTGTTCGACCAATCCCAGCGAATCTGCTGTTCGATAAATATAATTTCCGTACACTATTTTTGGGTCAATCACATGTCCAAGCTGCACGTTGCCGCAGTTCTTGCACAGATAAACGTCCAGGGGATATTCCTGTTGCTTGATATGTTCCATTTGTTTTGGCACATAAGAGTCACCGATGGGCATTGGCGCAAGTTCAAGCACTCTTCGAATCCGTAGAGACTCACATAATCTGCAGGTCGTGCGTGCTTTTACGTTGTCCACCATTTGCTCGACCACCATAAGATTTAAGTAGTTTTTGCTGCAAAAACGCGCTATGCAACAGACTTTTGCTCCAGATACCAGCATTCATGTATGTCATGTCGGTTCCCGCGATTCCGGATGGAGCGACAATCCCTTACAAGTGCTTGGAAAAGATGTCTTTTTTACTCTTTTTGATGCAGATGAAAAGTCAG
>DATEAE010000166.1:0-10155 GCA_035288505.1 Candidatus Nanoarchaeia archaeon | reverse complement strand
TAAGTTCGGTTATCTTCAAAAGAACGGGCGCGCTGGTGACGGGCAAGCAGCTCGGTCTTGATGAAAGCCATATTGATTTTCAGCTTGAAACATTTGACAAAAGTCAGTTATCTGCATTTGTTGAAGATGCAAACACACTTGTGAAGAACGGTGCGCTTGTGTCTTGTTATGTTTTGCCCCGCGCCCAAGCATTTGCAATTCCTGATGTCGTACGACTTGCAGGGAAGATGCCTCCTGAGGTAGCGGAAATTCGGATTGTTGATATTAAAAATGTTGATATTCAGGCATGTGGAGGGACGCATGTCAAAGATATTAAAGAAATCGGCACGATAACTATTACTCGTCTTGAGAATAAAGGCAAAGGGAGGAAACGTATCTATTACCACATATGAAAGAAATTGAAGTGAAGATACTGGACATTGATGTTGCTGCTGTACGAAAAAAGCTGAAAGAAATTGGAGCAACAAAGTTTTTTGAAGGCGATATTGAATCAATCAGCTTTGATTTTGACGATGAACGGCTTGAAAAAAACGGAAAAATGCTTCGTGTTCGAAAAGCAGGCGAACGATGCGAAATCACATTCAAAGGAAAAAATACTTCTGCAACATTCAAAAAAATGGATGAAATAGAAGTGACGACCAATGATTTTAACCAGACTCTGGATATTTTCAGAAGAATTGGGATGAAAGAGTTGTGTCATGCGAGAAAAAAGCGTGAATGTTATAAGCACGGAACTATTAAGTTTGATGTTGACACTGTGCCAGGCATTCCGACGTATGTTGAAGTTGAAGCACCTACTGAAAAAGAAGTAATCAAAGGTGTTACCTCTCTCGGCTTTACCATGAAACAAACGACAAACATGAATGGTTTTCAGGTTATTGAGCATTACAAGAGGAAAAAATGATTAAGCCTTCACCAATCTTTGAGGTCTATCAGGACGGAAGAGCACTCTATACAAAAAATTCAACACCCGGCAAGACGTTTTTTAACGAAATAACTGTGCAACAGAATAGCACTGAATTCAGGGAATGGGATCCCCGACGAAGCAAATTAGCTGCTGCCATTACGTCCGGATGCAAAAATATCTTTGTTCGCAATAATAGCGTTGTACTCTATCTCGGCGCTGCACATGGATATACCGTCAGTTATTTGTCTGACATCGTCAGCAAAGGGTTTATTTTTGCGCTGGACAGCGCTCCTCGTGTTGTTCGCGACTTGTATTTTGTTGCGCAAGCCCGAAACAATATTGCGCCTATCTTGGCAGATGCGGCTCATCCCGATCAATATGTTCGCGGAGTGTCACAGGTTGACATTGTCTATCAGGATATTGCGCAACGGCAGCAGGCAGAGATTTTTTTGAAAAACATGGACATGTTTCTTGCGCCCAGTGGTTACGGAATGATTGCAGTCAAAGCGCGTAGCATTGATGTTACACAAAAACCATCGGTTATTTTTCAGGATGTGCGAAAGATGATTGATAAGAAATATCCTGTGGTTGATTTTAAAGTTTTAGAACCATTTCAAAAAGACCATTGTTTTATTATCTGCAAAAAGAGGTGAAAAAATGAGCTTGAAAAGTAGGGGCAAAGATATTTTAGATTTAGCAAAGTCTGTTCGTCGTGCTGCACGGAAAGTTCGATGGAGTGCATGGAAAGCTGACCGTTGGAAATCATATGCAGAACGTAAAAAAGATAGGCATGCAGCAGAGAAATATATTCAGGTAGCAGGTGATTTGCATAAACAAATAGTGAAATGTGCCGAACTGATGAATACGATGCGTGTTGAACTCAATGAACTCGGGAAAAAGCTTGGAGAGAAGAAGTAGGTCTAAAATTTGTTCAGCACTTTTGAGCGTAAGCTCTCGGCAAAGGCAGCATCGTCAAATATTTTTATTGTTAATTCTGTTTTCTTGTGAGCGAGGTTGTGTACTGCGAACGTATCAATCTCTTTAATTGTTTTTGCGCTCTGAAAGCATTTTTCAATGTCTGCAAGAATTTCTTTGCTGTAAAACACTTCGACGACGAGATTACCGTAGACGTTGATGTCTGTTGTGTCTTGTCTCTTCACTATTTTTGTCGGAAAACCAAACTTTTTGTAAATGGCGAGTGCCCACTCGTTCAACGGATTTTGATGAGCGCAGAGGATGTATTGTTTGTAGCCACATTCTTTTATTGTTTGCATCAATCTTGTTTCTGAACCGAGATTTATCAGCATCCACCATTGGTGTCCTGTAATGGCTATTGCTTTCTTTGAAACATTGTCTGCGGTTTTGATATAATCAACAATAATGGAGTACCAAAAATTGTCCAAGTCGAACAATGTTTCGAGATGGAACTCTTTGTAGTTCTTTGCCGTAATACCTTGCTTTACTTGTCCCTTTTGATGGAAATAGTTTTGTTGCAATCGCTTGATGAATGTGTCGCAGTTCTGTATCCATTCTCTTTTTATTTCGTATTTCAGTTCGTGCTTTACGAGCACGTTTGCTTCTTCGAGATAATTCACTGCTTTTCTCACGCCTTGATAAGTCACTTTGAGATTGTATTCATTGTTCACGATTTTGAACAAGTCGCGGATGGATAACGGAAAACGCTCGCCGAGAATGCCGAGAATTGCATCTTTTATGTTTATTTGATCTGTTTTTGCGCTGGGAAGGATGATTTTGAGGGTCATTTGTTAATCCTATTAAGCGCATATTTAAACCTTTTGGTACATTTTTATGTGTAGGATGGTTTTATATCTACTTGTTATTTTTACTTGGGAGTGATAAAATATGGATGAGACCCCAAATTTATTTGAAGCAGTAGATGCCGGAGACTATAATTTAGCTGCGAGGCTCATTACTGAATCAGAGGAAAGTGACACAGCGAAAATTATTGATTGGGCATGGCTACTTGAAACGAGCTATAAATCTAAACTCTCCTACAGGTCTGGCTATTTTCGCGCGTTGATTGATACTAATGGACTTAGACATGTGTTTGATGATATTCTTGACGGCTTGACCAAAAGTAGTTCTACTCAAATTGAAGATTATACAATAAACTTGCGAAATGAATCAGCACTTTTCGATGAACTTCGACTACTCAAAGTAGGTTCAGACATGCTTCTTGCATCCTTTGTACCCTACCTCGAAAACTGGAAGAAATACAATGCGTTGTGGGGAGAACGCAGTGATACACCTCAGGAGAAAAAATGAAAGACTATCAATCCTCTCTTGACGCACTTTTGCGAGAGAAAAGATTACTAAGCGAGGATGGTTTGCAACGACCATCGGTTAGTCAGGCGCTCGATGAAACCTATACTGTCATTTCGCAAATGCTTGACGATAATGGACCAATGTTTATCACAGATATTGCTGATGTGATTCACGAGTGTTTTGTACAGGCGCCTAATTGGCAAAGAGATTTCGAACAAGCGAATAAGTACGCTGTGGCTGCTGCATTGTCAGGAACAACCTATTATGCTTATTCGGAAATATGGTACTTAGAACATCATCATAAAATCAATTCCGCGAGCCTTCAAGATGCAATCAAAAGTGTTTATGGTAACTATGACAAACTAAAGGTTGGAACTCATGGGCGACCTACCACTTCAATAATACTCTACAAAACCGAACAATCTCTCACTGATTTCATTAAAAAACACACAAAGAAAAGAACTGTTGTTGTTATTGACTGGAATAAATAAACTATTTTTTCTTCTTCTCTTCTTTTATCTCTTCCACATGGATAATCTGGACTGGACAGACTTCAGCAGCTTCACGGTTCAACGGGGCTTCTTCATCGCTGACAATGCGCTCTTCGTTCTCACCATTCATGGTGCATTTTTTTAAGTCAGCCAAACCGTCTTTTTCACTCATTTCCCAGTATTTTGGAGCAACTGCTGCACAGCTTCCGCAGGCAATACATTTCGGACGTTCGTGGATGATTTTAAACGGCATAAGACGTTTTTGCGGATGATGGCTTTTAAACCTGTCGGCGAGATAGTTTTGTACGGCTGTAGGCTCCAGCCATTGACGTTACTTCAGGAAGAAAAAAATAAAACGTTTTTACGTATTCTTTCGCCTTCATTTTGCTCCAACGACCAGTTATTTTGTAACATCTCCACTTGCCCATCAGAAAACATTTAAATCCTCTCAGGCTGTTGTTGCTTGAAAGAGGATGAAATGAAACCTATTGTCTGGTTCAAGGATATTGACAAAAACAGTATTTCAATCGCTGGCGGCAAAGCTGCTCATCTTGCAGAAATGACGCGTGCTCGTTTTCCCGTTCCGCCGGGTTTTGTTGTCACAACTGAGGCTTATGCGCAGTTTCTTTCAAAAGGGTTGAAACATGCTATTGAACAATATCTCAAGACGTTGAATGTTGATGATACTCAAAAGCTGCAATTAATTGCTCAACAAATCCAGCAGCTCATACTTCGAACGCCAATTCCTGATGAAATAAAAGAAGCTATTGTTGATTCGTATGATGTTCTCGGTGCAGATGATAAGAAAGACGCGAATATCTTCATGCAGGGAAGCGGTGAATTTGTTGCGGTCAGAAGCTCTGCGACTGCTGAAGATATGCCTGACGCCTCGTTTGCAGGGCAACAGGCAACTTATCTGAATGTGCGCGGTTCTTCAAATGTTGTCAAAGCGGTTCAGGCGTGCTGGGCATCACTGTTTACATCACGAGCCATCTTTTATCGCGCGAAGAAAGGTTATGCTGATGCGCTTATTGCTGTTGTTGTTCAACAAATGGTCAATAGTGATGCAGCAGGTGTCATGTTTATGGTGAATCCAGTCAATCATGATGCACAGGAAATTGTCATCGAAGCAGCTCTCGGTTTAGGCGAAAGTGTTGTCAGTGGTTCAGTGACACCGGATTACTATCTGATTGATAAGTCAACTGGGCAGATTAAGAAAGCTGAAGCGAAAATTCAGGGGTACAAGCTAGCACGCGATACAGACGGAAAAACAATAAAACAAAAATTGTTTCCAGCAGATGATAAGCTGCGTGTGCTAACTGATCGTCATATTGGTGAGCTTGTTCGTATCGGCAAGAAAATTGAACAGCATTATCAGTCACCGCAAGATATTGAATGGGCTATTGAAAAAGAACAGGTCTATGTTGTCCAAACTCGACCTATTACGACGCTCGAAAAATCTCAACAAGTAACAGAAGTCAAAGAAGAAAAGCAGGCTGTTCCTGAATCTTCGGGTCAAATCCTTGTTCGTGGGCATACAGCAAGTCGTGGTCAGGCACAAGGTGTGGTTCGTGTCATCTCTCACGCTCGCGAATTGGCAAAAGTTAACGATGGGGATATCCTTGTTACCAGAACGACAAATCCAGACATGGTTCCTGCACTTCAAAAAGCTGCGGCCATCGTCACTGATGAAGGCGGAGCAACAAGCCATGCGGCAATTGTGAGCCGAGAGTTAGGCATTCCGTGTATTGTTGGAACATCAAACGCAACAAAAGTTCTTCAGGATGGCATGACGGTCACGGTCGATGGATATGGCGGCGTTGTTTATCCGGGCAAAGTTCGCATCTCTTCAGCTGTTGACGATGCTCCTGTTGTTTCTTCATCGCAAACCAAAACAAAAGTAAAAGTCATCATGGATTTTCCGTCGCATGCTGAACGAATCGCGAAAACAAACGCTGATGGTGTTGGATTGTTACGACTTGAATTTGTTATTGCTGGCAACGGAATTCATCCTGCGCATTATATTCGGGAAAACAAAGATGATGAATACACAGAACTGCTTGTTCGGGAGATTGGCATGGCGGCGCGTGCATTTGCAGGAAAACCGGTATGGGCACGGACAAGTGATTTGCGCAGCGATGAATATCGTAACCTGAAAGGCGGTCACAAGGAGCCAGAAGAGACTGACCCGATGATTGGATGGCATGGCATCCGTCGCAGTCTTGATGAGCCGCGTATCCTTCAGGCTGAGTTTCGCGCTATTAAAAAATTGCATGAACAGGGCCATCGCAATGTTGGCATTATGATTCCTTTTGTGATTCATCCCGATGAAGTGCGCAAAGCAAAAGAGCTTTGTAGAAATATAGGTTTAGAACCACAAAAAGATGTTGCATTTGGCGTGATGCTTGAAACGCCTGCGGCTTGTTTAGTTATTGATGATATTTGCAAAGAAGGAATTGATTTTGTATCCTTTGGCACGAATGATTTAACGCAGCTTTCTCTTGGTGTCGATAGAAACAATCATCGCATTCAAAAACACTATAATGAACTGCATCCTGCGGTGCTGTCATTGATTGGACATGCGATTGATGTGTGCCGAAAGCATAACGTTGAAACAAGCATCTGCGGTCAGGCAGGCTCAAAAGAAGCAATGGCGGAGTTTTTGGTGCGGCACGGTGTCGATAGTATTTCTGCGAATCCTGATGCGGTGCATAAAGTACGGGAAGTTGTTGCTGCAGTAGAGAAGAAGGTGAGATGATGGGGTGGTTACGAGCGCTTGTTCCAAGATTTCTTACAAAGACGCGTGCGGTCCTGAATTTTCAACACACTTTTGGACATCCTCCACTTGAGCTTTTCGAAGATGTTATTTGGATGCAGAGAGCGACTGATAAACAATTACGTTATGAACTTGCGCTGAAAAAATATTGGGCAAAGAAAATAGGCGATGTTATTTATTTCTTGGAACCTCAGGTCTCCAGAACACCTGCCATTTTGCTTGAATGGGATGATAAACTAAAGACGTATAAGCACAGAGGCGTGGCTTTGAAGAAAAAAGATGTTTTTGTAGAAAGAGGATTTACATTCGTGTATAGAGGATTTTGATTGGAGGTTAAAACAATGAGCTGGTGGTGGCCGTTTGGTTCGAAGCGTGAAAATGTCTCTAAAGTGACCGCAGGCACTCGAGCAGTTCTCGGGTTCAGAAAATTTTCTGGGCATCCAGTCTTCGAATTATCTGAAAAATACATCTTTGTCCAGCTTGTCAATCCGAAAAAGGATTCACACTTGCATTCTGAGATTGTTCTTGGTAACATCATTGCAACAAAAAAAAGTGCTACCATCTATTTTTTGGAACCAGTAACAAATGAATTAACAGAACATGCTACTTGTCTGCTCGGGTGGAGTGACAAATTTCAGACCTATACTTATCATGATAGGCCATTGAGAAAAACTGATGTTATCACCGTCAATGGCTATGAAATGACGTACCACCTCATGAGCGGTGCATGACTACAATCTTCTTACTCAAACTCTTGTGCAGATAATATGTAAACTCGTTTTCTATCGTAAAACCTTTGGTAAACTTTTTGTAATCAATCGTATCAGGAAATCCAATCACTGCTCTTTTTATTTTGTTTTTTTTTAGATTGCGAAAAAATGCTGTGTATAACTCATCAAGTGGAGCAGATACTTTTGTGTTCTTTGCGTACGGCAAGTCAGTAACGACTGCTTCTGCTGTTTCTGTGAATGTTGTGGCGTCCTGTTGTTTTATTGTAACATTCTTTATTCCGCAATGCTTCAGATTTGTTTCTGTACGCTTAATCATTCGGTTGTCAATATCAAATCCTTTTGCTTTTATTCTGCACAACGCCGCTTCAATCAGAATGCCGCCGGCGCCACAAAAAGGGTCAAGAATCTGTTTTGCTTTGCTCAAGTTCACCATCACCCGTGCAATCTTCGGATGCGACATCGCCGGATGGGGAGCAGGGAGAAGATGCGCACGGCGTTCCTGATATTTGTTTGCTTTATTTATGTCACACACCAACCTGTTGTCTGACCATATTTGTTTCGTGAATGCGAGGCGACTAAACTTTTTATTCCATCTTATATCCAACTTATACACTCCATCTGTTTCCGTTCCTTTCATACTGGTTAATGACTCAATCTCCGCAATTGCGAGTTCTTTGTGTGCACGGTTCACGACGAAGATAAGCATATATTTTTTATAATGACAATGTATATAAATGATGTGCACCGCGTAGATAGTATGAGGGCGTTTGTGTTGATTTCTATTACTGGAAATGATGTGCATGACATCGTTGATGAGCTTAAAGAAATTCCTGAAGTCAAGAAAGTCTACTTACTTTTTGGTGAGTGGGACATCATATCGGAAATTGAGACAGACAGTCCTGAATCACTGTCGACATTTGTTATTGACCACGTTCGGTCAAATCCGGATGTTCGTCTGACCAGCAGTCTTATTGTTGCAGGAAAATGAAACGCGGACGGCCGAGTGGGAGTGTTGTGCGACAGAATATGATTGAAATTCTCTATCGTGTTGGAAGTGCTCATGGATACAATCTGAGCAAACTTTATCTTCGTGTTTTTGCACCCGTCACACGTCGTGTAATCTATTATCATTTACAGAAAGGACTTTCACTGGGTGAATTTGATATTGATAGAGTAGAACGCGAGCAGGGTGATTTCAGCTGGGGAAGTGTCGCTGAAAAAACATATTACAAACTGGGAAAACATGCGAAGCCGATTGGGGATGATAGGGTGAGGAAGATTGTGGAAGGATGATGTCGTAGGAGCAGAAGGAAGGCGAAAAAATACGTAAAACGCTTATTTTTTTTCTTCCTGAGGTAACGGCAGTTGCTGGGAGTTCATACGTCACTTCATTTGAAATGCACGTTGCTTGAAAGTCATCTTACGTTGTTCTTATTCATCTCGTCCATCAATTCCATATACGTTGCTGTACTTTTAATGTCACAACTCCCGTTGCTTTTTAGTATCGCAGCAGTGCTTGATTCACCGTGCATTCCTAAACATCCCTGCCAGAGCATTTCGCGTTTTGATGCGTTCGTTATTTTCTGAATGTGGTTATTAAATAATATCTTGTTCGTTCTCAAAAAGCACAATGCAGCGATATTATTCATCCAAAACAAGCTTTTTTCTTCTATCTTTAACCCGCCCCACTCAAGCCAGGTTCCTTTGAGCATTTGCGTAAAACAAGAAGACCATTCTTCTTTTGTCAGGAGGTCAGGATAGATGTAAGCAGCAAGAACTATTTTCGGATGCGGGGCGTAATTTCCCATCGATTGTGCAAGCTGCTCACCATTCCAATATGCATCGCGTACCTTATTTTTTAACTTTTTTTCAAAATCATAGTACAGCTCGTTTTTTGTCAAACCAAACGCACTTTTGTATAATGCAAGCCGTAATGCTTGTGCATCGATTGTTTGCTCGTCTATTACATCAAATGCAAAGCCGTCCTTCGTGTGCCGTTCATGCAGCGTTTCAATAACATCCACTATTTTTTCTGTGAGATACTTTTTTTCTTCCGGCGAAAACAAATCAATCATCTCATAACATCTCTTAAAGAGCCAGCCGGTTCCATCTGCAATTCTTGTTTCTGAAGTCATTGTTTCTGTTAACCGTCCATCGTTCATTATCGCGCGCGCATTTTTCATGATAATCTCTTTTGCATGACGAGGACTTATCTTAGCAATTGCAGCAGCAGCTATAATCTCATCTCGCGTTCCCCACTGTACCGAAAAAGCAGATTTCACTCCCAATGGCTCGAAAAAATTTTTCAGCGCCTGAACTGTGAGCGCTGATTCATCGTCGATTCTTTGATTTATTTTTATATTCTCCTGCGCATCAAGTGCTTGCTGCAGGTTCTGGCTTGCGGTTATTGTCATCGATGTTGCCCAAACTCTCACTGCATGGAATATCAACCGGGAATATGACGCTGCATCATGTGTTTCATCCGTGTATATCCTGTCTTGCCATCTCTTTACAACACGTGCGGGCTTGTCCAACACAATGAAAAAATCATACTCATGCTGCCCATTTGTTTTATCCTCTCGTGCATCGGTGCTTTTCATGAAATGGATGATAGTTTTCCCGCCTTCGACTTTGATGTTGTAGTGGCGTCCCCATTGTCGGTTGTCGTTGAGTTTTCTAACGTCGAGAAAAATGTCTGTATCTAACGGCGTGTTTGTTTTGTAGACGAGCACATTTTTTCCCTCGGGGAGCGTAAACATTTCTCGAATTCCATTTTTCTTCATTTCAACTTTCGAGCCGCTGTGAATAATTGCGCTTACTCGTGGTGAAGCAGTTCGCATTTCTGCTATGACTCGAAATGTATCTTCGTCGTGAACGAACCAACCGCCGTTTCGTGTTTTCCAGTCGTGATAAAAAAAAGAACCTGCATTGTTTGACAAAAGAAAAGAAGATTCGTCGGCTAAG
>DATEAE010000165.1:0-9162 GCA_035288505.1 Candidatus Nanoarchaeia archaeon | reverse complement strand
ATTACCGTTAAAGTCGTATTTGCGTGCAAAGATGTCTTGGCTGCCTGCGCTTATTTGATTGGGAAGCGCGCCAAAGCCAATACTGCCAACAACAGTGACTCCTGCAGCATCAAGATCTATATCTGCTGCCTTATCAACATAACTAGCTCCAAATTGTTTAGTCCAAATTATATTGCCGTTCGAATCAAATTTTCGTACGTAAACATCAGTATATCCCGCGGATGGTCCTGCAAGTGCGCCATCTGTTGATCCAGTCACATAGACTCCGCTTGGTCCTGCAGTAATACCGCCTGCTATATCCGCTGCAGTAGTGCCGAATTGTTTAACGAATCCGCTACCGCACGCCTTAGTGAACTTGATGAGAACAGTATCAGTAAGTCCGGCGTTCGTGTTGCCGACGAACGCGCCGGTTGTTTGACCGAGCACGTAGACTCCTGTTGTGTCAAGAGCGATGTCGACGCCAAGGTCGGTTGTGGCTCCGCTTGCGAGTCGTGCCTGACATTGCAAGACTCCGTTGGTGTCGTATTTTCGCATGAATATCTGTTTTGTTGGGATGGTGGTTGTGGTGCTGGTTCCGACGACGAAGACATCTCCGTTGGTATCGATGACAACACCATCTACTCTATTGACGTTGCCCATGACGGCGCCCGTGAGAGTACTACCCACGAGTTGTCTTGTCCAGGGAGCAGTAGTAAGCGTGTTCGTGTATTTTCTGATGAATCCGTTGGTCAATCCTGAGAAAGTAACTCCGGTAAACGCGCCATCAGTAATTCCTACAACATAAACTGAAGTGCCGTCTGTATCAACGTCAAAGACACGATCGCTGTTTGGATATCCTGAAGGGCTTGTGCTGGTGAATGTGCTTTGCGCGAGTTGTACGCCGTTTGGATCATATTTGCGCACGTATCCATCAGCAATGTAAGCAGTGGTAGTTGAATATTGCATGTACCCTGCAACATATGCGTTTCCGAGCAAGTCAGTTGCGACTCCATTGGCGTATGTGTATAAGTTAGAGGTAGTGCTAAGAGAATATTGCCTTATCCATGCAAGTGAGTTTGAGACAGTGAAAGTCTTGGTTCCACTAATAGGGTTTCTTCCTTCGTTCCCAGAAACATCGGTTGCGGTTGCGTAATAAGTATGGAGTCCTAACAAGTATGTGCTATCAAAAGTGCATGGCGATACTGTGCAAGTATTCTTGAGGACGCCATCAACATAAATTTTTATCTGCCCAATCCCGTTGCTATCGCTTGCGCTTGCATTGATTGTGACTGGTCCTGTTATCGAGGTTGTTGGAGAATGTGTTACCGCAATGGTTGGCGCGTTTGCATCCACTGTGAAGCTGCCCGTGTTTGTCGCAGTGTTGTTCGCTGCATCTCGTGCCGATACTCGTTCTGTGTGTGTGCCGTCTGGCGCTGCTGTTGGCTGGCTGAAAGTCCAGGTTCCTACTTGGTTTGCTGCAAGTGAGCCTGTGAATGTTGTGCGCGTCGCAGGAAGTCCGGAAGTTATATCGACTGTAGTGACGTCATTTTGATTTGCGAATCCGCTAAGAGTGTCAAGTGCTGATACTTGTACTGTTACAGTGCTGCCTGCTCCTTTGAAGCCGGGAGTTATTGATGTGACAAAGAATGTTGGCGCGGTTAAATCGACAGTGACTGCGCCGACATCTTTTATTACTTGGTTGGTTGCTTGATCTGTTGCGACCACTTCTACTCTGTATTGGCCATCAGGAACGCTTGGGAAATTGAATGTTCCGCTCCAAATGCCGTCTTGTGTTGTTCCTGAGATGAGCGTGAGAGTTGCTGTGCCGATGGTTGTTGTTGCAGGTGTTGGTCCTTTGACTGCAAGGCTTACGCTGTTAACTCCAATTGAGTCAGAAACGCTGACATTGAGTGTGAGTTGTGCTGAAGGCCCGCCAAGAAGCAATGCAGATAAGTTTGCCTGTCCGATAAGTGATGGGTTTCTATCGAATGTGAATGTGCGGGGCGCGCTTGGTGGATCGTTTCCTGCTTCGTCGTTGGACTTGACTTTCCAGTTGTACGTGCCGTCGGGCAAGAATGTGGGGGTAGTGTATTGTGAAACATTCAGGCTGCCGATTTCCAATTCTGGCGAAATGAATGACTGATCGTTATCGACAACCAAATCGTATAATACTCCGCTGCTTGGTGCAGGGTCAATAGCGTCATCCCAGTCGAACGTGACTGGTGCGTTATTTGTTGTGAATGATTCGAGTGGGCTCACAAGTGTTGGTGCTGCTGGAATAGCCGTGTCTATTAAGAAACTTTCAGGTGCAGAGTATAATCCTTCATTGCCAACGCCGTCTACTGCGCGAACTCTCCAATAATACAGGCCGTCTGCAAGTGGTGCGGCAGGACTGAAAAATTCTGTTAGAAGTATTTCGCTAATAAGTACGTTAGTGAAACCCGCATCAGCGGCTATTTGAAGAGTATAACTTACTCCGCTTGTATCGCCAACGGGTTGCCAGTTGAACGTTAATTGTGGATTGTTAGTCTCTGTGGCAGTTAATGGCTCTACTGTAACTGGCGCGTCAGGTGCTGTTGCATCAAGGTTAAAAATGCCAGTTTGACTGTTTGTGTTCGCCGCATTGTCCGTTGACGTCACGACAATTGAATGATTGCCCTCTGGTAATTGTGCGCTTAATGTCCGTTGCCACGTGCTTGAAGCTCCTGCCGCAGTTGATCCTGAAAGGAACGTCATGGCTACAGGGCTTTCACCAACTGTTGAATCTCGAGCAGTCATTCCTGAAATGCCGCTAGTCATATCTTGTGTTGCCGCAGTGACCGTGACTGTGTCTGTTAGTTTAGCTGCTCCTGGAAGAATGGAAACAATTGAGGTTATGGGTGCTGTTCTGTCAAGAAGCACGCTTCCATCTACTTGCGTGACGAAATTCGCAGAAGTATCCGTCGCAGTGTCAGTTACCGTGTACGTTCCGTCAGGCTGAGTGGTGAACGTGAATGTTCCAGTCCATGTTCCTGATTGCGCCGTGCCTGAGCTTAAACTGAGTGGAACTGTTGCGACAAGTGCGCCTGTTGAATTCTTCACAGCCGCGCTTACGCTTGCGACCGCTGTGTCGTCGGTTACTGTTTTTGTGATCGTGATCTGAGCAGATCCGCCGACGATACCTGGCGTGATTGTTGCAGAGGTTATGACTGGAGGGGTTGTGTCGCCTGCGCCAGCTAACGGCAAACGATACGTTGTAAAGCTTGCAACGTCAAATACTTTGGTGTTTCCAGTATAGCTAACTGCGGTACATTGTGGAGCAGTACAAGGCTGGTAAGTTCCATCATCTTCGAAATCGACTTCTACTGCAGAATTGGTGACTCCATTGAGCGTCACTCGTGCAGATGCGTTGAGGAATGGAACAACTGATGATCTGACTGTTGCCGTTCCTTCAGAAATATTGAGTTCGTTTAAGCCCAAAAAGACATACTGTCCTGGATTGAGGGTTGGAAGGTCTATCGTTCCTGGGAATATGATACTACCATGAGCACTCTCAAATGAGGTGTTAATGAACTGGTTATTGGATAATACTCTTTCTGGAGAGCCTTCATACAACCAACTCTCAAGCGTGGTCACCAACTGCATTCTTGTATCTCTGAATACATTATCAGACCCGCCAAGTGCGATTATATGTCCGCCAAAGTTAGCTCCTGCTTTGATGAAGACATTACCTGTCAAAGAATTATTGTTGGAATAAAATGCTGTTAGCGATATTGCATTGCCATTGTCAGTTGTGATGATATTCCGGTCAATGATGTTATTTGATGACGATACAACGATACCCTGCCCAAATGCATGCGGATTTGCTAACTCGATAGTGTTATCAGTGATGATATTGCCATTACCAACGCCATCTTGGAGCAAAATCACCATCCACGCTCCTTTCATGTTGTTCCGCTCAATTCGGTTATTGGTAGTTGTTGATCCAGAGATCACCAATGACTCTGTCTGCGGTGATCTGAAACTGTTATCGCTAATCACGTTATTCGCACTATACAAGAGGTAAGATCTGTTTGTAGAAACGCCACTAATTGTGTTTCCATTGGCATTTGATAGACGGAAACCAAGTCCTGAAGTCTCTGTTTTTGTGATAAGCGAACCATTGAGCACGGTATTATTATCAGAATTATCCATACTCAACGCAGTAGTCCTATTTGACATCGCAGAGAGGTTCACAAAAGTGTTATTGTGCGAGCTCGAAAGGGAGACTGCGTTATTATTTGTCAAAACATAGGTCTCTACCGTGGTATCAGTGAACACGTTGTTTTGGGAGTTGAAAATGATTATACTGCTGCCTGTTGTGTTAGCAAAATTGTTTATGAACACGTTATTATTGCTTCCAGAAATATCAAGTCCTCTTCTAGTGTTCATTATGTTTCCAGTGATTCTATTTCTAAGCGCTCCATTGAGCGAGATTCCGCCTCCCATTAGGATATTATTTGTGATGTTGTTGTCATTACCGCTAGAGATTCCAACTCCATCGTTTGAGAAATTGTTGTAGATTGTGTTAGCATTGACTCGATTTCCATGAGCTGTTGAGAGTTTGATCGCTTGGAGGCTGACACTGCGCACAACGTTGTTCTGGATCAAGTTGTTAGTGGACCCGCCGCCAGCAACTCCGATACCTTCGTTAGTTGAACTTGTGATGTCGTTGTTTATGACAACATTATTGCTTCCGCCAAGATCTATTCCTTTGCGGGTGCCTGAGATAGTGTTGCCATCGATGAGGTTCCCATTCGATGATTGTAAGTAGAGGTTTGTTGAATCTGAAAGTAATGTGTTTTGCAAGACTTTGCTATTTGAGGTGAACACAAACTTCACAGCTGCATCTGCTGTGATTGCAGTATTTGTTTGTTTGACAGTGCAGCCTTGTATTGTCACATTGTCTCTGAACTGTGCGGTGATACCGGCACCATATGTGGTAGAAGAGTAATTTATCGTACGTCCAAGACAGTCAAGGACCACGTTGTTCGCATTGATCACCATGCAACTTCCAGGCGCACTCACATCATTTTGTAATTGATATATTCCCGGAGTAGAAATCGTTTGACATGAAGAAATTGCTGTTTGCGCATAAACAGCTGGCGCGAGCAAGAAGGCTAGAACAAAAAACAATGTCAACCGTCGTGGAATCTGCATTTATTTCCCCTTTTGTTGTTGTCTGTTTAATTACAACTATATAAAGTTAAGGATAATGCAATAAATTAGTGAAAAATATTTGTAGTTTTATCGACGATAAATTAATTCTTCAGACACTCCGCAAAAATATTAAAATTTTATCCTAACTTCACGTGATTTACTTTTTCATGCGACTGAACGAATTCCTTATCCACGTTATGATATCTCCCCAACTGGTTATTTCTCCTTTTGCGGATGAAATCGAATCAGAGCCGGATGAAGTGATTTTCCATTTTGCCATTTTATCGAGTATATAACGCTTGCTTTTTTGTCGTCACTAATCCAAAGCTCCAGCCCTGATCGTTCGCGATTTGTCGTATGACTTCTTTGATGTCGTTCGGATTGAATTTATAGTTGTATATTTCTCCGACGGTAAAATCGGTTTTTATTCCCCAGCGATAGCCGTGTTCTGTACGCCAAAGTTGGATGCCTCGAAAAAAGCTTGTTTCGTAATGCGCGCCAGTTGAGCCTGAAGTGAAGCTTTTTTCGGTTATTTGTTCGTTGTATTTGACCATTTTTTTATCATCATCCAAGAGCATCCACGCGCGGTAATTTTTCTTGAGCCATGCGGGGCCCAATACCTCCATCCATTTTTTATCGACTATGTTCCAGTGGATTGACAAATCCGTGTCTTTTTGCGAAGATATTGTGAACGCTTTGTTTTTATTGAGCTTCAAAAACATGTTTTTTAATTGCTGTTTGGAGGCTTGTTTGATTCCGTTTTTAGGATGAGTGACTCGAAACTCTTTTTTTATCATTCCTATTGATATCAACACTGCCCAAATTGCCAGAATCACCGCGATGATTCCTGCCGTAACTCCTATGATTTCAATCATGCGTTCACCTCTTTATCATCGAATGTATCAGGTCTATTATGCAAAATGCCCAAAGGCCAAGCAGTGGGATAACAAGTACCGGTATTATCCCAAGCAAGAAATATGATGCTAGTGATATTATTGTGAAAGTCATGGCTTTTTTCCGATATCCGAATAGGAAATAGCCTGTGCCGGGGAGCAGCAGGTTGAACAGTAGTGCTGCGATGGTTTTGCCCGTTTCGTTTGCAGGCATAAAGCCAAAAAGTTTGGCAGTATGCGTTTTTATTTTTTCGTGTGGCTTAAAGTTGCGTTTCCAGTAAAAAAAGCCTGCGATTGCAGCGCCTAACAAAAAGCCCAATAGCAATGTTGGAATAGACGTTCCTGTCGTGGCTGTTGTGTCAGGGATATGGTCTCCGTTTTCATCTGTTCTGTCGATTGTTCCGTCTTCATCATCATCCCACGCATCTGGCCAGCCGTCGTGGTTGTAATCGAACGTATCTTCCTTGCCATTCGCGTTCATGTCATAAGTATCAGGAAGGCCATCGCCGGCGTAGTCCCATCCTGCGGCATCAACATAGCCATCGCCATTGTAATCATAATAATATAATTCTGGAACGCCGTTGCCGTCATAATCTCGCATGTGCACGTCGGCTATTTCATCACCGTTATAATCGACTGCGGTCCATTCGGGATAACCATCGTCTTCCTGATCGTAAAAACCGATATCTGCTTTGCCGTATGGTTCGAGCGAGTCTAGCGTGCTTGTGTAGCGCCATAGTCTTTCTTCCATGTGCGGCCCATCTTGTGTGAAAGCGTGCGCTATCCCCATTAGGAGCAAAAATAGTGCTATCCAGCTAGTTATTTTTTGTCTGCGCATCGACCCAGTGGCCCTCCTTGTTCAATATTTGCATTTTTTGTGTGCTGCTAAACCAGCCTGCTTTGTCGGTTGTGAGCCTGTAAACTCTGCCCGTTCCATCGTTTCCAACGAAAAGAGTCCCATCTTTGCTCGGCACAGTTTTGAAATTGACTTGATCTCCTTCTTCTGCGAACCATTTGCCGGTGTCGGGGTCAAGCATGCGTTTTCCGACGAAATTTCTGGCAAGGCCGTTCCAATCTTCTTTTGAGGGAGCGCCTGCTTGTTTTTCCCAGTTGTTGTTGAGTATGCCTGCTGTTTTTGCCGCTGCAACGACTACGCCTGATGCTGCGTCAGCGGTTGTGCTGATGATGAATCCTATTGGCGCGCCAATTCCGGTGGCGCTAAATCCATTGCTTGCTATTTTTGCGCCTGCAAGACCGCCTATCAATGTTTTTGTCGCGGTTTTAGTGCTGGGAGGAATGTCTGGATCGTTGTCTATCTCGTTCATATCTGCTGCTGCCTGAAGGCCGGTTAGCGAGTTGTCTACGAGTCGTAGCGCCTTGAGGGCTTTATTGACTTTTGGGCTTACTGGTGCTTTTATTGGCCCTGGTTCTGGGTGCGGGATTTTTGGCCCTTCGCTGGGCAGCATTTTGTTAAGGCGTGGATCGAATGTTCCTTTTTGTATTGCGGATTTTGCTTCAGCGATGGATCCGAATCCTCTGCCGTAGGGAGGTTTGACTTTTGGTGCGAATTTGGGATCGAATGGTGATGTGGTGAATTTCCAAGGCGTATCAGGTTTGTTTGGCAAACCATTGAGCAGCATGGTGTAAATATCGTGTAAAGCATCGCCGAGTTGTCGTGTCGCGCCAACTGGCTGTGAAAGTCCTAATAGTCCTAAATCTTGGCCGGTTTTTCCTACATACCATGCGAGTTGTTTGAACCATTCTGGCGGCAATAGTGTTGCCATCAAGCTTATCGAGACTGGTTTGTTGTCTGTTGGGTGGAGTCCTTGCGCTTCAAGCAGGAGCTGTTGTAGTTTATCACGCACGCGTTCAAGTCCCATCTGGACGAGTTCAAGATCGCTTAGCACGAATCCTTCTTTTTCCGCGTCAGTTGGTTTTGGGATTGTTCCTGCTTTGCGAAGTGCGAATTCACCAAGATATATGGAGAGCAATGAGAGTTCTTTTTGAGTCATTGTTCCTTTTTCTTTTTTCAGCAATTCTTTGATTTTTGTTCGAAGTTCATCGTCGGTGAATGTCTTTTGCGTGGAAGTTTCTCCGGTTGGTTTTTTGGCGGTTTGCGGTTCGCCTACGTAGACGCATGCTTGTGCGTTCGCTGCTGCTTTGTAGTTTTGCTCGCAGCATATTCCGTTGTCGAGATGATATCCTGAAGGGCACGTTCCTTGTCCTGTGCCATAGCAGGCCGCTGCTTTGCATTGCGCGAGAAATTCAGGATCGGGGCTGCTCATTCCGCCTAACATCACGTTTTTGCATCGTACGCATAATTCGCTTGGAGCGGTGGTTGGCGGTTGGCTTTGCTGCACTGCTGCAGGGGGTAATTCGCAAGTTCCCCAGTCTGTGATTGGGGTTTTGCAGCATTTTTCCCAGTTAGTGTTGTATTCGTATTCATCGCCTCTTGACTGGCAGGCTTTTATTTGAGCGTAATGTGGAAGCGGCTCGCACGAGCCTGTGTTTGCATTATAGTGTTGGTCCTCGCCGTGCGCATCTATGCATGCCTTGGTTTCTGCCATTTCGCATTGATTTAGGGCGTTGTTCCACCAAAGATATTTGCCTGTGCACTCGCTTCTTGACTGGCTAAGCACAGTCGTTGAAAGTAACAAGATAACGAACATTAAAATGATTACGAAGAGTGATTTCAATCTCATTTTTCCAATTATGTGGATATTGCAACTGTTTTTAAAAATTCATCTATTCTGAATTATCAATACTTCCGCAACATTAGAATCTGCCTCGACAGTATTTATGCGGATGCTGAATCAATCCTGCGCAAGCCCATCGAGAGTGACGTGAATGCCTGGGTGTTTTTGTTCTTCTATTTCTTTTTTGAGATCGAGTGCTTTTGTTTCAAGCGAACTGAGTTTTCTGCCGATTTTCAGAATTTCCTTCCAGTGTTGAATGGGAATGCGTAATTGACTGTGTAGATAAACATCAAATCCGTCTTCGAGGTATACAAAGCAATTATTTTCTGTGGATTTTTTCGCGTTTTCCAAAACGTCTGATTCGCGAAGTCCTGTGTAAATCACGCCGACTTTTGTATATTGTTCTATTGTTGGTC
>DATEAE010000164.1:0-4978 GCA_035288505.1 Candidatus Nanoarchaeia archaeon | reverse complement strand
ATGCTTCAAATAGGCGCAGGTGTCGGTTCAACATTTCCCGTCGTTGTTGAAGCACCTCCGATGACTCCAACAGGTGCAGCAAGCGGTACTCTTGGCGGTTCAAGTCCAGTGTTCACAGCAATTATTGCAGTAGTTGCAATTACACTCTTTGCCTTCCTCGTAACACGAAAACGCAAAGCACGCACAGTACGATGAATAAGATTAGTAACATCATTATTTTAATTTTGCTTGTCAGTTTTACTGCCTCTTTCTTCGTTACTTCATACAATGTAGTTCAGGTGATAGGGAATACCATTGTTGATACATGGAGCGTTATTGACGGTTGGGCGACATCGGGAACGGTAGGTATTGCTATTAACATAATATCTAATATAGATACCGAGAACAATGTCGTTGTTCCTGATTCTGGAAACCTTTCTTTTTCCAATCCAAATATTAATGCAGACATTACAAAAGTAACCCATTTGACATCCAAATGCATCATTAATGCAACATTATACGGGAAATCTTTTCCGTCGGCATGGTCGCAGCGCGAGCCGAATGCAACAGAAGCAGGCACAAAAATTGAATACTTTGATATGAATTACAACTGCACGTTGAGTGAGCTTTGTAGGATTTATTTCAATCTCTCAAGCTCAGCGATGGGTGCATTGAACGCAAGCAACATCTCCCTGTTCTTTTATAATACGTCAACGACGAACTGGGATAATTTGTCAACGAATGTTATAAACAACACAAATGACCCGCGTGAGTTTTTTGCTTTTGTTCCGCATTTTACTGACTTTCTGATTGCGCAGAATCTCCAAGTTGCTGGTGGTGGAAGTGACGACGATGACGAGGACTCAGGTGGCAGTCCGGGTGGTGGGGGCAATACGGGTGGAGGCGGCGGTAGCTCAAGTGGTGGCGGTGAGAGTGGTGGCGCTGCAGGCGGTGAAGCTAAAAAAGTATCATTTATTGTTTCTCCTTCAAAAATCACTGCGACACTGAATCAGGACCAGATTTATAGTTCATCCATCGGCATCATCAACACAGAATCTGTTCCGTTAACGTTTCAGCTCACTGTTACGGGCGATGTTAAAGAATTAGTAACGCTCGAGCAGGATTCAGTTACACTTGAAGCAGGCGAAGAGAGCATCGTTGGACTGACCGTTTTTGCAAAAGTCAAAGCAACCAAAATCTTTACCGGCAAAATCGTCGTGCAGGCTGAAGGTGTGCAAAAATCAATTCCTATCATTATAGGGCTGAAAGCAAGTGATGCTTTATTTGATATTAGTGTTGATGCAGATGAATCATTGCAGGCAGGAACTATTTTTCCGGTGAGCATCCATCTGCAAAACATTGGTTTGCGTGGCGTCCCTGTTGATGTTGAACTCGAGGTTTATCTTACGGACATGGAAAAAAATACTCTAACACCATTATTTGGTGAGACTATCGCTGTTTCCACATTCCTGAGTATGCGTCGTGAGCTTGTGCTGAGACCAACAGTGAGCGCAGGTTACTATCTCATCGTTGCGAAAGGGACCTACGACGGTAAATTTATTGAAGCATTTGATTCTGTGCGTGTGCTCAAAAGTGAAAAGCCGTATGTAACAGAAAAAGCAGTTTCAAACAAAATTCTTCTTTATCTCGTGGGAGTGTTTGGTTTCCTCGCGTTTGCGGCTATTCTGGTAATTTTACATACAAAGTTGAATAGAGTTAAATTCATAAAGAGAAAAACTATTGTTCCACAAAAAGTTGTGCGTCGGCAACCTGCAAAAACCAGCTCAGACGATTACTGGGAGGAAATGCAGCGGCGCATCAGGTGATAGATGGTACACACATTCAGCGAGGAGAGTTCACGCGTTGTACGAACACTGCAGCTGATTCAAAAAGAGAAACTGACCGAAGAATTGCAATTGTTTGAAAAGCAGCGCAAACAATACACGTTTTTGAGGAGAAAGCTTGCTACCTTAAGGAGTGGTATGCAGCATCAACTACAATCGCTTAAAAATTCAGTTGACCATGTGCGCCAACAGCTTGCGGTCGAACGTTCACATGAAAAACATCTGCGGAATATGTCAAAAAAAATTCATGTTCTTGACAATTCAGTTAATGCGGTGCATCACAAAAGAACAGAATTGTTGAGCAGGGAACAGCGTCTTCTCACCAATTTGGGCAATTTCATGACAAAAAATAAAGAGGTTCTTCACTATCACTCAAAGTCCAATATTTTTGATGTTATTGTTGCAAACAAAAAGAGCTTGTTGCAGCATTCCTCGTCGATGAATGAAAAAGAGCAGTCATCAGTCTTTGCTGATGTGAAAGAATTGCAGTCTTTGTGTTCAAAGCAACGTATCACCATTCATAAAATACAAATCGTTTTGAAGCAGCGTTCTGCCTCTCTCAAACGTCTTTCTGCTGAGTACAAAAACGTATTGAAAAAAGAGCAATCGCTGAACAAAAAAATCAACACACTCAAAGCAGCTTGTTTGCGTATTCATGCACAACTCAGAAAGGTGTCTTTATGAAGTGGCTTTTTCTTCTCGTTCTTTTGCTCATCGTTGGCTGTTCCAAAGAGCCTTATCTCATCGGCATTAGCACGTGGGGTCCCTTAGCTACATATTCAGAAAGCGTTGAGGGATTTAAAGAAGGTCTTGCACTCGAGGGTTTTAATGAGGGGGAACATGTCAATTTTATTGTCGAGAGCGCGGAATTTGACATTGAGAAACAAATCCATATTATCGAGAAATTCATCAATGCTGACGTTGATATGATATACAGCATCACCGCACAAGGCACGTTAATTACAAAGGCGACTACACCTGAAACACCTGTTGTATTCAATGCGATGTTTCCTGTCGAACTTGGACTTGTTGATTCTATGGATTACTCGGGAAACAATGTGGTCGGAGTCATTGGTTATGTCCCTCCTCAACGACAGGCTCGCTATTTCAACCAACTATTTCCGTCGATGAAAAGCATGGCATTTCTGAGACACGCCGGCGAGCCGAATTCAAAGTTTCAGCAGAACGATTTTTCATTTTTCTTTGAGCCGAATGGAATTAACGTGATTGATGTTGAAATTAGTGAAGAACAGGACATTCAGAAAAAACTTGCACCGATTGCTGGTGACGTTGATGTGATATATGTTTCATGTGATAACAAACTCAAGTTGTTTGAAAAAAACATCGTAGAAGTTTCATCGTCTCTAAAAAAACCAGTCATCACCTGCATCAACACTCTCGCAAGAAAAAACGGCGTTCTTTTTGTGGGTACGAATTACCGGCCACTTGGGAGGCTAACTGCGCAAAAAGCTGCACAAATCCTCAGGGGAGCAAAACCTACAAACCTGAAAACAGAAATACCTGAAAATGATTACATTATCGTTAATCTCGATGCTGCGTCACGTGCAGGAATTACAGTCCCACAAAGTCTTTTGGATATTGCTGACGAGGTTATAAATGAAGTTCAACAACAATAAACGAATAAGTCTCATCTTTGGCATTTTTCTTTTAATTACAGCCTCACTGCTTTTTATTTTTCCGGCATACAAACTAACCATTCCAAAATATCATACCCATGATTTGTTGTCGTTTGACAATGTGTATGTTAACGGAAAACCAACGGGACCGGATTTATCAAAATCAGCATTCTGGTATGGTGTCGTTGAAGAAAAAGACAATGTTCTGATTGTCAAACAGTCCTTTGATGTTCGCACATTATCCAACAAACCAATTTTTTCAATCAGTCGGCTCTACGGCATTGACCCTAAAACCGGCATGCACGTTCCCGGCTATGGCGATAAAGACAGAGAAGGATACTTGTTTGCGCCAAAAAACTTCAGAAAACAACCCTTTGTGTACTGGCACATTAATTATGACACTCCAGCGAACATGAACTTTGAATCGGAAGAAAAAATTGAAGGACTTACTGTATATAAGTATAAATCAGTTTTTACTGCTGACCAAACAAAAGAGTTGGAGCGTCTTGAGGGTGTTCCCGAAAAATATGGAATTAGTCTTGATGTCACTCTCATACTATGGATTGAGCCCGAAACAGGCTCGCTCATATCGTATGAAGACCACGCTACTGCGTATTATTATGATATTGAAACAAAAGAACGGTTGTCAAAATGGAACGAGTTCAGTAATAGAATGACGGTTTCGATGATAAAAAAACATGTGATGACAGTGAGATACGAAAAAAATATGACTCTTTTGAGTTATATTATTCCAATCGGTATCTCTACTTTAGGAATATTATTCATCGCACTATCTAGAAGAAAGAAGCGATAACATCAATCAATTTTCACTGCAGTAGGTTCTACCATGAGCAGCACATCAGTGTACACAAGAGTGCGGTAATCTGGAACGGGAGATTTCTTTGTCCATTTCGCTTCGCGTTCAAATGTTTGAATGAGTTGCTCATCTAAAAATAATTGATAATTGTAATAGCGGATAAGTTCATCAATGATATTCTTATCTAATTGCATATGTTTTCGAGCAATCGCCTTGGCATCTTCCGGATGTTCCCGAAAAATGTATTCGCTTTACGAATTGCCTCAAGGAATCTCCGCGCAGCCTCTTTGTTGATGCGGTTCAGGCTGACAAAACTTAACGTGGAGCGATAATACACTTCGCTGCAGTAACCAGTAACATCCATGGCACGCTCTATCTCAAAAGCGTATGGCTGCCATACAGCGACCGCATGGACATCATCATTTTTCAACTCATTAAGTGCATCTTGCGAGCGTACATCAACGATTTCAACATCAGTAAGCTTATGATATTCCAAACACGTGTCCATCAAAAACTGAGGTGTTGTTCCCACAGGCAGGCCAACTTTTTTGCCTTCGAGGTCAGATATGCTCTTGCCCATACCAAGAACTTTGATATCCTGGCTACTGGAAACAAAGCCCGCCAGAACAATAAAATCATGCCGCTCAAAGCTTTTGAGGACGATGGGCAAGGAAGCAGTTAATGATATGTTAACCGTTCCG
>DATEAE010000163.1:0-4890 GCA_035288505.1 Candidatus Nanoarchaeia archaeon | reverse complement strand
GGAATTGGGTAAAGAAATAGAGAATACACCTGAAGCAGTTCGCTATCGATTAAGAACATTGGAAAATAAAAAAATTATTCAAGGATATAGAGCAATGATTGACGTTAACAAACTTGGGTTTGAGTTTTATAAAGTTGAAATTCGGCTTTCATCGGTGGACAGGATGCCAGCCATTCTTGAATACTGCCATGTGCATCCAAATATTTACCAAACTGACAAAACAATAGGAGGAGAAACATTGGAAATTGAATTTCATGTACATTCTCTTCAGGAGATGCTCTCAATCATCGATGATTTTGAGAAAGAGTTTCCAAAAATGATTGAACGATTTGATTACATCACGGTTATTTCTGAAGAAAAGACGACCTATATGCCGGAAATTTAAAATTATTTCAACAACAATTCTCTTGCTTCTGCACTGAAGTCGTAATAGTCTTTTTCTTTCAAATCTTCTACATTTTCTCTCATCTCTTTAATCGAAACGATATTTTTCTTCTTACACAGCAGCAAAAACGTAGGAATACTTATCACTTTCAAGCTTTTTTCTTTGGCAACTGACCTCGCGTTTTGGTCATCAATAAAGATTATGTCATCACTGTTTTTTGCTAAAATAAAACAACCTAATTCTCCTTTGCCCAAAGTAATTTTTTCTTCGTCTGTAAAATCCGATCCAAGCATATCTACAGTTTTGACAAGAATGAATCTGTCGCTATTCAATTTTAAAGAAAGAACGAAATGTTTAAATAATTGTTTGTATATACAAGTATTACATGACTGGACTTATATCTGTTCGCGTCGATAAGAGATTGCATCATCAGATGAAGCTCCATGAGGAGATAAATTGGAGTGCTGTCTTAAGAAAGTCTATCGCAGAACAACTGAAAAAAAATAAGACTATTGATTTTGAGCGAGCGCGACATGCTGCACAGTCAATGGACAAGATAAGACGCTCTGGTATTTTTGAAAAAGGCAAGTCTGGCGTGGAGATTATACGAGAATGGAGAGAGAAAAGAAAGTAGTGGATGCTTCAGTGTTGTTTAAACTCTATGCACATGAAGCAGGTTCCGATAAAGCAATTATGCTCAGAGATGCGCATGTAGATGGGAAAATTCTTCTTATTGTGCCTGAATTGATATTTCTTGAAGTTTTAAATGCAATGCGATACAAAGGTGGAACAACAGAAATTTTGAGTGCTATTACAAAAGAATTATTTGATTTGCAGCTTCATGTTGAACGGCTCACTGATTTTCTGCTTACAAAGGCAGTTACGGTGAGCCTTGAGTACAACCTGACGATTTATGATGCTTTGTATGTGGCACTTGCACAACTTTATGGTGTCGAATTCATCACTGCTGATAAAGTTCTGGGAAAAGTACCGAATGTTACGATTATAGGATGATTGAACGATTCGATCATATCATGTCGGAAATTTAATTTTT
Organism: Candidatus Nanoarchaeia archaeon; assembly: GCA_035288505.1. Classification (GTDB taxonomy): domain Archaea; phylum Nanobdellota; class Nanobdellia; order Woesearchaeales; family JAGLXL01; genus DATDXM01. The sequence continues at coordinate 3,451 of DATEAE010000163.1, read as the reverse complement.
TCTTATTCTATACAGCGTCCCCGCCGGCAATCCATACAGAAATCCAAGAGCTGCGATTATTTCCTCGGGCTGGTAGATTGTAAGACAAAATAGGAAAATATAAACAAAAGCAATCCTTCGTGGACAGCCTACGAGGAGTAAGATTACCGCAATGATAAAAAGAAATTCGTACAGCAGAACTGCAAATACGAGAATCAACAGAAACAATACTATTTCAAGCGCTTTGAAATATTTTTTACCCTGTTTCATTTCTTCTTCAGTGAACAAAGGCAAGACATAGCCGATAGCAAATCCAGCGACAATTGTTACAATGAGAGCAATCTGCTGGAACATAAAGCTATGATACGTTATAGGTTAAAAAAGATAGTGGTTTTACTTCAGTTTAATTCTAACCTTCACGACGTTTTTCGTACCAAATAATGTCTCAAAACATCTCTCACCTCGTCCATTCCAATCGTGCGTCCAAGCGCAGCATACTTCTCTCTATCTTTTTCGTCCGTCACCACAAAGAACCAATCGTTGTACTTCCGATTCAATTGTTTTATCTTCAGCAGTAAATCTTTTTGTTTATTCGTTCCCGTCTCAACTTCAATGGCAATCTTTTGCCCACGACAATGAACTACAATATCTGCGTCTTTTGTCTCATGTAACACAACATGAGGGCTATACTTTCGCGCATACTCTTCAATCACTTTCACAGCAAAAAAGTGCCTCAGCGATTCATTGCTCCGCGGGCGAAGCACATATTCTTCCTGCCTGCCCCCATACATGCCAATATGCGAGGAAATAACATAGCCCTGTTGTATGAGCTCGTGAACGTGTTCAGAAGTCAAATCTTTCTTTCGATAAAACCCTTTTGCATAATCAAGTTTGTTCTCCTCAAATTCTGTTACAATCGGACGCGCAGGAATCTCAACGGTATTCGTCGCCATAGACGCGTGTTCTTCAGGCGATGCAATTATTTTCAGCTCAGAATGTTCATTCGCCATTATCAGAATACCTTCTCCAATCGCAGCAGTCAATAATTTCTCGCGTTCTTCAAGCGACAGCTGAAACGTCTCAATAACGTCGTCGATGATCGCGGGTTTCTGGCGCAATAACAATGTGTATTCAGAATTATTCAACAATGCTTTGCCCGCAGAGCTCTGCACAATATCCTGAACGTCCTGTGTAATCAACAACAATCCCAAATTAAATTTTCTGCAGGTCTTCACAATCCTGAAAATATAGCTTTCCTCCTGCGTTCGTTGCAGTAACGACCATGCTTCATCTATCACCAGAACTTTCCGTTCCGTGTCGCTTCTCATCTTCATCATCACATAATCCAGAATGAGAAACATCATCGTCGGCTTTACCTGCTCAGGCATGTCGCCAATGTTAAAGCACACAAACTGGTTGTCAAAATTTAATCGTGTCTGTCGATTCAAAAATTTAAATACACCGCTGACGTACATTTCAATCCGATTTATCAGGCTGCGGTACGTCTCGCTCTCAATTTTCGTTGCATAGCGTGACATCGACTTCAATTCCTGTAACAAATCGCCCATGATTGGAGGTCGTCGTTTCCATGTTTTCTCGTCGCTCGTGATGCTTTTCGCTGCATAAATGTTCGTCAATGCCCTGTCCAGCACTGCTTTCTGTATCTCTGATGTTCCGCCGAGCATGACATGAAACAAATCTAACAATGTCAATTTTTTCTCATCAAATTCATGCCCCAGTAAATCAAGAGGGTTGATGATGGTATCAGAGGTTCGTGAAAGCGTAATTAATTCTCCGGAAAAGCGCTTGACTAATTCAGAATATTCTCGTTGTGGGTCAATGCACAACACTTTTGTCCCGGCGACAAGAAGCCGTGAAATCATCAGCTTACTGAAATAAGACTTGCCGCCGCCGGATGAAGCCAACACAATCCCATTTGCATTGTTCAGCTTGAAAATGTCTTTAATAATTGGAATGTTATTTTTATTCAAACCAAACAGAATGCCGGTTTCGTCCATCTCAAGAAACTGTGACGTAAATGGAAAGAATGCAGACAATGCTTGTGTAGTAATGTTTCTTCTCCGCCCAAGCCTGTTTCGTTCGAGAGGTAACACAGAACTGAACGCAATGTCCTGCTCATACGAACAATTCACCGGATGCATGAGCATTGCACGCAGCTGTGATTCAACCTTCTGCGTCACACTGTCAAGTTCGGTAACAGAATGGGCTCTGCACGTTATATACAGCGAGATGTCAAACAATTTTTCACTGCCTCTCTGCACCTGTTCAAGCACAAGCCTTGTGTCAGTGCGTTGTATCTCCAGCGAGGGATTTATCATGCCTTTGCGTTCCATGCTCCAGAGGTCGGCGTGCTGTTTCTGAAGTTCTTTGTTCAGCATGACTATCATACTTTCATAACTGTAGGGTTCAATATGCAACGAAATCAGAATATTGCCGTTGATTGTTACAATCTTGTCCAAAAAACCTTCTTCGACGGAACGGGGGTAGCCTTCAACCGCAATCGTTCTTAAGAACATACCATCAATATCAAGATAGGTTGGATGATTTTTTATCAGTTTTGGTTCGTTGTGCTCTTTAAAGAGCGTCTGAAAACATCCCTGTAAAACGTACTGCGGTTCAGGCTCTTCAGAACATCGTAGTCCCATCGTTACCAGTGCCTGATGAACCTGTTTATCCGACGCAACAATGTAAAAAGACCGGTTGAGCAAAGATTGAGAAGTAATTAATTGCTGCATATATTTTTTGAAATCTGCAAACAGCGTGGGATATGCCGTCTTTTCTTCGAGTTTTGACAAGTACACATCCAGATTCAGCGTGTCCGTTGCAATGAAAATCTGCATGGGAACATCCAAACTATTGAGAAATTTCTGGAAATTGGAGCTGATAAGAGCTTTCTGCTGTGCGTTATGAAGATGAAAATTCACCGGTTGGACTTTTGTGAGTGTTACCTTAACCAACGTCTATCATACCGCCATCAACCCTCGCAGAAATATACTCTTTCAGTCGTTTATCAGTGATATTTCGCCAGAAAAACCAACGGAATATACGCTTGACTTTTTTTGGAATGTTTGTGAACATGAATAGTGCTGCAATCGTCGCAGGAATTGCAGCAAGTGTTATCCGCGTCGCGATATCATTCGATAATTTTGTCATAACCAGCACAGCAATCGGCATGAACAGAAACGCATACAACAGCTGTTGTGCCGTTAATCTGAACATGAGCTCTTCCCGATGCTGCAATGGCTGTGGAATGTCGTAGCTCATAGTAAATATTTCACCGACTGCACGATCTGTGCTGATTTTTTTATGCCACCACCAAAGGCTTTCAAAAGCGCTCCAACGGTTACATAAAGCAGCATCAGATTCACTATTACAAGCAATGCAATCAACAGAAGCGGTTTTAAATCTTCAAATACTGGCAATGAAAGAAGTTTATCTCCAATTAAAAAAA
>DATEAE010000162.1:0-9385 GCA_035288505.1 Candidatus Nanoarchaeia archaeon | reverse complement strand
GTCAACTTTTACTGCTGCGCGCTGCACTTCATCAATAGTTATCTTGCGCGATGATTTTTCTTCCGCAATCGTCGCAGCCTCACGCATGACAAATAGTCCGCGGCGAATGTCGCCCCATTCTACTGTTTTATCAACAACTTTGGAAAATGCACTTTCCTCCCATACATCGGGAACAAAAGCATAGGTTCTTCGCTCCTGCAAAATGCCACGTATCTCTTCTTTATCGTAGGGAAAAAACTCAAGAAGCTCGGGTGTCAATCGTGACATGATGCGTTCATCAAGCTGTTGCGCACGGTCTTTGTAATTGGTGATGAGAAATATTGCTTTCTTGTAGATGTCTTCCAACACCATGTAAAGTAAGTCAAAATCTTCAAGCTTGTCAATCTCGTCAAATACAAATACTGCGCTTTTCTTGTTGAGGATGGTAACTGCACGCAAAAAGAGCTCTGACGTTTTTTGGTTTGCGATAAACTGGATGCCCAGCTGTCTGCATAACTCACTTATCATTTTAAATGCTGAATTAAATTTCCAGCAGTTGAGATAGAGAGGAATAACTCCGTCGGTTTGCTCTTCCAGCTCGCGTAACACATGTCTGCACGCCGCAGTCTTGCCGATGCCCGGCGCTCCGTACACAAAAAGGTTGCGGCCATTACGTTCCTGCAGCAGTGGCTTGATTGCATTTGCAAATTGACGTTGCTCTTTTTCGCGATACTTCAACATCTTTGGAAGAAAATCATAGCTTAACGGCACATCGTCACGAATCAGACTTTCATCCGCTTTGAGCATGTCTTTAAAAGAAGGCATAGAAATGAAAAATAAGAAGGATTACTTAAAGATTGCTGTGAAGTTTAGCTGAACATTAGTTTTCCAATTCTAGTCTTATCTTCCCAAGAAGTAGGCGCGCGCGTTCTTTGAGCATCTTGAACTCTTCTTCCTGAAGCTGTGTGAGAATGGAATACTGCATGCGCTCACGCATATCAAGAAAAGTCGTACTATGTTCTAGGTTTTCCGTTATGTCCTTGTCGAAAATCTCACGGACATCTTTGATAGTGAGTTCTTTCAGTTTCTTTTCTTCGAGTAAACTTTCAATCATTGCAAACGTACATGACTGATTTCGTGATTCATAACCCTTCTTGGCGAGGATGGCAAGCAAACCATGATACAACGTATAAAAAGCTGCACTTGCGGACCAATCACTATGTCCAGTATTTCGAAAGTCTGTGATGGCTTCAAAATTTCGTAAGGCTTTTCGTACATGCTCATTCGCCCGGTCAGAATTGGGTTTTATTTTTATAAGTCCTTGATGACGCTCACCGCCACGCTTTCCTTCATCCAAACACTTCTTAATTTTGTCTTTGAGCATGTTCAACAATCTCTCCTATTGTACTAAATCCCCAGAGAACAATACCATGACGAAGTGCTGCAGTAATGATTGAATCTGATTTTTTAAGATTTTTCTTGAGGTCTTCAGGAGTTTGCAGAACATCATGTATTTTTATTGGGACTATATCTTTTACTTTTTCGAGCGTTTTGGTGAATTCGCTGTACTTATGTTCATCTAAAACAAATAAAATGTCAAGGTCTTTTGGGTTACTCTTTGACGTGATGTACGACCCGAAGAGGACGCTTGCTTTAGTCAGAGGTTTCAAACGTGCGAGGTCATCAACCCGTGATTTTATCCGCGCTTTTATTTCTTTTGGGATAAATGCAAGCTCAAGAACATGAGCAGTTTTCGGGCTGCTAAAATCGAGTTTATACGATTTGATGTTTGCTATTTTATGTGGCCTGAGGATGCCTTCCTTTTCCAGCTTTGACAGAATCTTATACGCACCATTAGGGGTGATGTGGCATTCTTTTGAAATTTCATTGATAGAATGATCGGTTTGACTCGTTGCAAGCAAACGCATGACTTTTGTTTCATTGATTGTGAGCATTATACACCTTTGGTTGATAGATATACACCGTTGGTATATAAAGGTTGTGGTGATTTGGTAATGTCAAATTCGATATTTACTTCGTACGTTGGTCGTTGAAGCAGAAGGAAGGCGAAAAGAAAAGTTACGTAAAAAACGTATTTTTTTATTCATTTCGTAACGGCAATAAAAACAATTTAGAGAAATAATGTAGTCTCGTGAAGTGACGAACGAATAAAAAAATAATAAAAAATTACTTCTTCTTGCTTTCTGCCATGCAGTCTGGGCAGCTTTTCTTTGCCAGAGCGCCGACACCAAGAAGCAGGAACAGCAGTGTTATGCCATCAATGCCCCATAAGTTCCACACACCGACGTCTTTCAACAACAACAAAACACCAACAACCAAAAATAACCAGCCACAAATGGCCATGCACTTCTTACATCCGTCCATCATAGAGATTCACCTCAATTATATGCTTGGGATAGGTAAGGATTTACTGGTATATAAGATTTTAGGGGGATTTACGAGGCTTTTTGAGCACAAATGACCGCTTCCATAAGCTCTCGGTAGACTATTTTTACAGAAAAGCCAATACGTTTTAACAAATCAAGGGAATTTTTTTCTCTCATGATAACGTCCGGATGTTCATCTTCAAGATAGTGTTTGTGCCATTCTTCAAATAGCTCTTGACGATTTATTTTGGAAGCCATTTGTCGTAACAATGACATTTCGGCATCAAATGATTTTGCGTAATCTATTCCATCTTGTGCATATTTATCGCCATTAACGAACACTCCGCCAGATTTTAAGCTGTGAAAAATCTCATCGAAAAGTACTTCTCTATACCCACGACTGAAATTGTGGATTGTGAATGCGGAAGCAACTCCATCAATGGAATCCGACGGAGTACACCTGATATAAGACAACGCATCTGCTTTGACTAATGTGAGCCTTCCATTTTCTATGTAACTGGCAAGCAGTCGCTGAGCCTGTTGAAGCATCTGCGGTTCATTATCAATAGAAGTGATATATGCTCTTTTATTGGTCTCCAGTAACGCGAGTGTCGTGTCCCCTACACCTGTTCCAATCTCAAGTATTTTTTCACAGCCAGCGCTTGCAATAGTCTTGGCAACAATTTGTTGCATTTTGTCATAATGCGGAATCGCTCGACGGAAAAAATCATATTCTTGTCCAATCAACCCTGAAAAACGTTTGTCGTCCATTTCAAAACTCCAGTTTGCCATGTGAATGTTGTTGGTTTGTACTCTCCATCTCTCTTCGCTTTAAATCTTCATAACATCTATCCAATGTTTTTCTAACGATATCATAAAATCCGTTTGGGGGCGAATATCCTAATATTTCTGAAGCTCTCTTAACAACAGGCGTCCATACTGGGGGATAGAATTTTGGCTCCAGTTCTGATTTTTGTGCGGCCAATTCATCTCGCACGATTTGTGTTTCGGCAAGAACAATGAACTTTACCAAACCAGTCAAGGATAATTTAGATGTATCAAGTTCTGCAAAAGTGTTTATTGTTTGTTCCCATCTATTTTGTTCTGTCATTTTTACTTCTTCCGTGCAACAATATGAGTCCTTCAAATCGCCCGTCAGAACCCATATCGCACTCCGACGATTGGCGCAATCTCAGTATCTGATGCTTTTGCTGGAATAAACGCACGCGCCTGAGCGACAGCACTGATTCTATCTGTAAGTTTAACAGCGAATTCTGCCTCGCTATACAGCGTCTTTGGCTCGAAATTGTACTCTCCCAAGAGACTTGTAGTTACTTTTCCAATGCCTTGAGAAACAAAAAGACCTGCCTGCATCTCTTTATTGGCAATATCAAACGGAAAGAATTTTGCTGAGATGAAATTGCCTTTCCACAACGAACTTGACCATTGAGGACCAAATCGAACAGTATCCTCTAATCCGTTGCCACCATTGTATTCTGCGATAGCTGACAACCCTTCAAGAGCTTTGGCGACATCTCCCAGAGAATAACCCAAACGCACTTCTCCATACCAGTTTTCAAAATCAATTGGTTTTTCTTTTGTCGCATCAATATCAGCAAACGAGTATAATTTCAGTCTTTTCACTGGTTCAGACGAACCTTCGATACGGATAGTTGCGTGCTCATTCTTCACATTGTACGCGGGCAGAACATTGAGATTATTTTTCTGTGGTGCAGCACATGCCGATAATGCCAGTGTGATTGCGAGTAGTGTTTTTTTCATGGTCTACAAATGTCTGGATTTTGTGTCTTCGGTTACGCTTTCGGTTTGCATACTAATGATGATGTCTATAATTCCAATGATTGCATTATCGAGTTTCATTCTTGGTTCTCCTGTAAGTATTTTTGGATGAAAGCTTCGATTCCTTGTCGCGTGTAATCGCCGCCACGTCTTTTGTTAATGCCTGATGGCATGAGACCATTAATGTATTGCGAGCTGTAGGAAAAAAGTGGTGTGTTCTGATTTACGGGACCGTATCCTCCGCCTCTGATTGCTTTTACAATATGTTCGCCACATAATTCTCTTTCGTTGTCCTGAAAACGGTCAAGTGTTCCATCAATCAAAATTGCGGAGTACTTCGTATTTCTGAGTTCTTTCTCAATTTCGGAAAGCGTATCTGGAGCAACAAACTGTCCATTGCTGAACTTTCGTGCTTCACTCCTAAATCCACATTCATCCTCGATAACCAATGCAGTTTTCATCGTTCCTCCTTACCTGCAATCTTTTGTTGCACACTTTGTTACTCTACAGTAGTTATGAAGAAAAAAAGTTATATAACTTACCTCACCACTACTGGTGTAGTCATAGAAAGCTTTAATAGGTGAGAAATTATTTTAGTGATATGGATTACTCAGCACTCAAAGAAGCAGGCCTAACCGATGGCGAATCGCGTGTTTATCTTGCGTTATTAGAAACAGGTCCATCAACTACGGGTCCGATTGTAGAGAAATCAAGAGTCGCCAAATCAATCGTTTATCAGCTTCTCGAAAAGTTAATCGAAAAAGGTCTGGTATCTTTCATTAAAAAAGAGAAGACGAAATATTATCAGGCTGCACAGCCGAGTAAACTGCTGGATTACATCGAAGAAAGAGAAAAACAATTAATTCGGAATAAAACCGAAATTCAAAAAATCCTGCCCGAACTTTTATTGAAGCAAACCCTTGCAAAAAAATCAGAAGCGCAGATTTATGAAGGTTTTCGGGGAATACAAACAGTTCATGAAAAGACCTATCTTCGTTTGAAACGTGGAGAAGAATATTTTTATCTTGGTGTTTCATCATTTCAGGAAAAGCAATATCATCTCTACTGGCAGCGTGACCATGTTCGTCGTGCAAAAGCAGGGATAAACACAAAAATTCTGTTCAACAAAAATACTGATGCTTCAATTCTGAAAAACCGCAACGGCTTCAAAGGATGTGATTGTCGATACATGCCTATTGATATTGTGACACCCGCATGGTTTTCAGGATACAAAGATGTGACGATTATAGGATTGCAAAGCGAAAAAGGATTAGCTATTGAAATCATCAACCAAGAAATCGCTGATTCTTTTCGGGCGTATTTCGAAGCTTTTTGGAAGCAGACGAAACCGTTTAAATGATGATTTTATTGAAATGTCAAAACGGTGGTACATCTCTGAAACCTTTTTCTTTTCGTAATCGTGCAACAACTTTTTTCAGTTCATCCGCTTCTTTATCAGATAAAATCTTTTCACCATGAAGAATTGCATTCCAAAAATCTTTTTTTTTGCTGGGCATAATTGCTGTAAAACGAAACAAAATATAAAATTTACTTCTTCCTAATCACTTTCATTCCCATGTACTTCTGCAACACATCAGGGATTTTTACCGAACCGTCTTTCTGCTGGTAATTTTCAAGAATTGCAACAAGAGCGCGTGTCGTCGCAACTGCCGTTGAGTTTAATGTATGTACGAACCGTGTTCCTTCGTTCGTTCTATATCGTATTTTCAACCGTCGTGCCTGAAAATCTTTAATCGTGCTGCAGCTGACCGCTTCCCTATACTGCTGTGTTCGTGGCATCCAGACTTCAAGGTCATACGTCTTTGACGCAACCGCGCCAATGTCCGCACTACATAAAACAACAACTCGATAAGGTAGTTTCAACGATTTAAATACAGCTTCTGCATTCTTCAGCATCTGCTCGTGCCATTTCTTGCTGTCTTCTGGCTTGCAGATAACAACCTGTTCAACTTTGTTAAATTGATGAACGCGGAACAACCCTTTTTCGTCAACGCCATGTCCTCCCGCTTCTTTTCTGAAACAGGGACTGACTGTTGTTCGGAGAATAGGCAATTCTTCAATAATTTCGTCCATGAATTGTGCAGTCATCGGATGTTCAGATGTCGCGATGAGATGCAAATCTTCGTTTTCAATCTTGTACAAAGCGTCCTGAAACGCGGTCAAATCGCAAACACCTGAGTATGGTTCGCGACGCATCATCAGTGGCACGCTGGTCAATGTAAATCCTTTTTCTCTCAGTACATCAAGCGTAAACCGGATAAGTGCCAGTTCTAAAAGCACGAGCTCGTTTTTGAGGAAGTAAAATCCTCTGCCTGCTATTTTCGTGCTTCGTTCAAAATCCGCAATATCAAGCGATTCGCACAATTCAGTATGTGTTTTGAGCTGAAATTTAGGTAATGCAGTTTTCCCCCATTTTTTTAGTTCAATATTGTCTTCTGCAGACTTGCCTTCAGGCACGCTTTCATCAAGCATGTTCGGCAGGTGAAGCATTAACTCATCAATGCGCAGACGCAGTTCATCAACACGCTTTTCTTTTCGTTCAATTTCTTCAGGTATTTTTCGCGCATCGGCAACAATCTTTTTGACATCTTTGCCTGCTTTTTTTGCTTCGTTTATTTCTTTTGATAGATTATTGCGACGTGAACGTAGAATGTCTACTGCACTTTTCAATTGTCGCCATTCTTCATCCTTTTCTTTGAGTTCATCAACAAGCGGAATTTTGTCAGTCTGATTACGTTTTTTAAAATTCTTTTTAACAAGTTCAGGCGTTTCACGGATAAGCTGGATGTCAAGCATAGCAGCAATAAAATGAGAATGTTATTTAAAGGTTTTCAAGCAAGTCGTAAAATTTGAATGATATTCATTTTTCTTCAGAATGAGATTTTGATTTTTTACTTTTCGCCTGTTTTTCAACGATGTCAAATAACTTGTCCAACATCTGCTGCGGAATGTCCAAATCCATTTTTATTAAATCTTCCAGAAAATAGCCCAGGTCGAAAGCAGCTCTCTCTTTTCCAAGATATATCTGTTCCCGAGCTTCCTCCACAATGATATCCCAATTTATTTTTGTCAAATTGATGATTTTCCGGGCATCGTCTTTGTCTTTCAACCTATCTGTTGCACATTTCATCAGGATGATGTCGTGTGGATCGGCAATTTTCAATATTAACTTATCTCCAAATTGATGAATTTGCTCAGCTCTTTTTCGCATTGTTGGAGAAAAGATAAAATCTATTACTTCTATGACAAACAAGTCAAATCGTTCTTCATCGAGCGTAAACATCTCAGGGGTATTTCTTTTGACACCATAAACTTTTATTGCATTCATTTCCAGATAACCAAGGGATTTTATTGCTTCTTTGAATGTATTGCGGTCTTTTTCATTCTCAAATACAATATCAATGTCCAGTGTCGCATCTTTAAAGCCAAGAAACATCATAGCGGTTCCACCAACGGCATAGGCAGTGATTTTTTCTTTTAACCTTCGAGCAACATTAAACAACAATCTTTGCTGTTGATCGATGGTAATCATAGGAATCCATCCAAATCTGCTTTGTTAAAAGGAAGATAAACTTTCCATGCTTTTTCTATGTCAACAAAATCTCTTGATTTAAGCCCTGGAATAACGTACTCAAAGCGATATTTCTTTTGTGATAGTGAATAATTTCTGAATCTTTTGGTCATTCGCCGTACTTTCATGATTTTTTTGGAAAGGTCATACAAGGCTCCAACCTGTCTTTCGATATGATTTTCTTTGGCAAGATTGTATAACCTCGTCCAATTACTTATTTTTTTAAACAACGCAAGTGAAGCAAGAATCGTTCTCAGACTTCGGGTTTTAATTGCGTAACTTAAAGCCTCTTCTAAACCTGGTTCTTTTCCATAAATTTGGTATGTCACCGATGTTGAAATTTTAATAGGTGAATACATGTTAATAATATCGAAGTAACTTTTACCACCGAGTTTGTTATCAATCGAAATAGAATAAACTCTATGGTTATTGCTTTGTCGCCGTGTTTTTACATAACCATTTTTCCTAAGACGATGAATATAATAGATGGCCATTGGTTTGCTTACATGGAGGATGTCCCTAACTGATTCTATTGTTTGAATTCCGGATAGTTTTTGTAAGAGTATTGTTTTTTGCATAGTTTAATTTAGGAATAACTATTATTTAAACTTTTCTATTTTTTAAATGATATTGTTTAATCTAAGTGATTTTGTTTATAAGCTTCCCTCGCCGGACAAACGCACGGACAACTGAAAGCGGGGGTGATCCATTTCGTCCAAGTTTGCTTGCGACTTCTTTCAAATAAACAACATAAGTCTCATGCAACAGTTCAATTTCTTTTTCTTCAAGAATATCTCCTATCATTGTTGAATTAAGCGGTTTTACAGATATATAAAGATTGTTAGTAGTAGTAAGTACTACTTTTTGTTATTTTTTCCGAAGCATTTATTAATAGCTTCACCATTTTGTGATAGATGCAAGAGATACTGGAACAGGCAGGATTATCGAAGGTTGAAGTGCAGGTGTATCTGACACTCTCAAAACTGGGCTTGTCAAGTGCATATAGGATTGCGGCTGAAGCAAGACTATTTCGCGCAAATGTTTACGAGGCTCTTTCGCGGCTTACTGAAAAAACACTAGTCAGGGAGAAGCGCATTGGTGGAAAACTGTTGTTTGAAGCTAGCGACCCGAGAGTCATTATGGAGATTCTTGACGTGAAAAGAAGAAATGTAGAAAGCTTGATTCCACAACTCTTGTTGCAGCAGCGTTCAGTAATGAAAGAAACGGTATTCCAAGAGTATAAAGGAGCTGACGCAGTGGTCAATGCACTTTTTCACTTTCTGGACTATGGCAAACCCATCCTTGTTTGGGGTGTTCCAAAGACTGCATACGCATTGCTTGCGCCGAAAATTGACCTCTTTCACGAGGAGCGCATCAAAAGAAAAATTGTCATGAAACATATTTACAACTCGACTGCGTACGAGCGCATCAGCGTTCTGAAAAAAATGCCCTGCACAAAGATAAGAATACTACCTGCGTTGTATGATTCTGAAGTTGCGACGAACGTCTGCGGCGATGAAGTGATGTTTGTGTTGTACAAAGCACCAGTCAGTGTGATGCTTATCAAGAACAAAGATATGGCAGAGGCATATAAACGATATTTTGAGATTCTGTGGACGAATGCGAA
>DATEAE010000161.1:0-12002 GCA_035288505.1 Candidatus Nanoarchaeia archaeon | reverse complement strand
AGCAAGCTATGGGGCTTCTTGCTTCATAGCATACCCAATGGATGTGTCAGAAATCAGCTGATTTCTGAGCATGCTCAATAACCACTCGCAGTGTTTATTGACACTCCACAAGCTTCAAGTCCCCCCGTCCCGGAGGTAATGAGCCTCTGTACTTATCCCGTTTGACTTTACGAAATACGGGCACACACAGATTGATTGTATTTCGACTCAGTTTTTTCGTCTTTGGGTTAGCGTGTTTGAAGTAGGAAAAGCATTATCAGATATAAGGGTTTGTGACTACTCAATAATCGCAGCGAGCTGCGGGGAATTCAACCCCAGAAAGTATTAAAAGCTGATGCGTTATTTTTTTTATGTGGCTCTGCGAACATTAGAGAATATAGCTGCTGTATTCGTATTAGTTGCCAGTTCTGCGCTCAGCGATGCAGCCGTAAAAATAGACAGCTTTTATCACAGAGAAGAAGCAGGAATAGCTGCAAGGCTAAAGAAAGAAGAAGCCGAAGTTTCACAGGATTATAAAGCACGTGAGGACTATGATCCGGAAGATACTACCTCACGACAGCGATATCAGTCTAAATCCTATGCTCCATTGGCGAATCGGATGAGTTCTTTCATACCTACTGAATGGATGGAAACCACTGCGATTAATACTGCGATTCAGATTGAGAAGCCAAAAGAAAGGAGAGACGAAAGTGAGTCGTACACTTATCAAACAGAGCAGGAAACTGACCCTCTACCGCATTCAGAAGTTATGAGAGTGTGCGACGAGCTCAAGACAGAAGCTGTATTCAGGTCAGGACGCCAAACTCACCCGGAAACAAAAGAAAGACTCGTCCATTGGCTGCTCACAAATCCTCACTCGGTGGTATATCTAAAACTTGCAGAGAGTATAGGCCTCAGAAGTCGTGATTATTCCATCACTCCAGCGAGCCTAAATTAAGCTCAACCAAAAACTATATAAAGGCAACCTATATCTGCTTTTTACTTCTCAGGGATTTATTATGAATATAAAGAAGGGTACAACAACTGTTGGTATTGCTTGTAAAGACGGTATTATTTTAGCTGCAGATAGACGTGCGACCGCAGGCACATTGATTGTCGATAAAAAAGCACAAAAAACGTATATTATTCAGGACAATTTCGCAGTAACAATTGCCGGTGGCGTCTCGGATGCACAACTGATTGTCAAGCTTCTCAGGGCAGAAGCAAAACTCAAGACATTAAGAACAGGCCGTGTTCCAACAATAAAAGAAACGGCAAACATGCTCGGCGGTATTTTATATGCGAGCATCCGACAATATTCAGCGATTCCTGCAATTGCACATTTCTTGTTGGGTGGTTTTGACCACGATGGCCTTCATTTGTACGATCTGTACCCGGACGGAAGCGTCACAAGAATGGATGATTACACCTCAAGCGGTTCCGGCAGTGTCATCGCATACGGTGTTTTAGAATCACAATATCAAAAAGAGATTTCAGTTGAAGATGGGATTAGACTGAGCATACGAGCGGTCAATGCAGCATTGCAACGTGATAGTGCGACGGGAAATGGCATTGACGTTGTGAAGATAACCCGTGATGGCATTACACGCGTGTTTGCACAGGAAGTAAAGGCAACCGTGGAGATAAGATAAATTCTTTGTACAATGGTAGACATACTCAAAGAAGTAGTAAAGCTTCTCCCTGAAGGCGTTATCAGCGAAGCAGGATTTGAAGCGGCAAATATTGTCCTATACACAAAGGATAAAGACTTTTTCTTGGATAATAAAGGCGAAGTCAGAAAGCTCGTCGAGACATTCAAAAAGCGCGTAGAGTTGCGCCCGGACCCGAGCATCACCATGAAGCCGGAACTGGCAGAGATAAAGATACGCGAGATACTTCCGAAAGACGCAGGAGTGCAAGACATTGTCTTTGACGAGAAACGTTCACGGGTTATCATCCATGCAGAGAAACCAGGACTGGCGATTGGAAAGCAGGGAGCTTTGCTCAAAGACGTGCGAAAAGAGGTCTTTTGGGTTCCAACAATCAGACGCATGCCACCCATCAGAAGCAAGATTATTGAAGGAATTCGTGGAACGATGTACCAGAATTCCGAGTACAGAAAAAAATTCTTGGATAGAACAGGACATCGCATCTATGATGGATGGATTAGAGGAAAAAAGAGTGAATGGGTTCGTTTGACATTTTTAGGTGGCGCGCGACAGGTCGGTAGAAGCTGCATTTTCCTGCAGACACCAGAGTCAAGAATACTTATTGATGTGGGCATTGACGTCACCGGCACAGATAGTGAACAATATCCAGCGCTTGATGCTCCTGAGTTTGATTTGAAACAACTTGATGCGATTGTGTTAAGTCACGCACACATGGACCATGCAGGATTAGTTCCATACTTGTACAAAATGGGATATACAGGACCGGTATACTGTACCACACCAACGCGCGACATTATGGCACTGCTTCAGCTGGACATGGTAAAAATTCAACATGGCGAAGGCCGCGAGCCGTTATATACCAGCGAAGAAGTGAAGCAGATGGTGCTCCATACGATTTGTTTGGAATGGGAAGAAGTCACCGATATTACACCTGATGTGCGCCTGACATTTTACAACAGCGGTCACATTCTCGGTTCGAGCATGGTGCATCTGAACATCGGCAACGGAATGCATAACATTGTCTATACCGGTGACTTAAAATATGCACGCACGAATCTTTTGGAAGCAGCAGTGACACAATTTCCACGCATGGAAACGCTCATCATTGAAAGCACCTATGGTGCTCGCGATAATATCATGGCATCGCCGCAGGAAAGTGACGCACATTTCGTTGAACTTGTAGAACGTACGGTAGCACGCGGCGGCAAGGTATTAATGCCAACACTGGGTAGTGGAAGGGCACAGGAGATTGTTGTCATCATCGACCGGCTTGTACGCGAAGGAAGGTTGCCAAAAATCCCGATTTATCTGGATGGCATGTTGTGGGACATCACTGCAATTTACACCGCATACCCTGAATATTTGAATCGAAGCGTTCGCAAACTGATTTTCCATAAAGACCAAAATCCTTTCATGAGCGAGATTGTCAAGCGTGTCGGCAGCCAGAAGGAACGACAGAAAATAATTGAAGAAGAAGGTCCCTGCATCATTTGCGCGACATCAGGAATGCTTAATGGTGGACCAAGCGTTGAGTATTTCAAGCAGATGTGTGAAAACAAGAAACATACGCTTGCATTTTCGTCGTATCAGGGCGAGCAAACATTGGGAAGAAGAATTCAAAACGGTGAGAAAGAGATTACATTCATGTCCAATGGAAAACCGCAGACATATACAGTTCAGATGGAAGTGGACAGGGTAGAAGTCAGCGCACATGCAGACCGACGAGAATTAATGAATTTCCTTGCGCACGTTCAGCCAAAGCCAAAGAAAGTATTTACCATGCACGGCGAGATTTCACGATGCATTGATTTGGCAAGCTCATATCATAAAGTGTATCGCGTTGAAACTATGGCACCCAGAGTATTGGATGCGATTAGATTGAGATAGTTCTAAAACACTTAAGGGGACAATTAAAGCACTTTGGTGGAAAAAGTGACAACTGAAATTTGGGAGACGTTATCACCTGAAGAACAAAAAAACTACGTGGATTTTCATGAGAAAGCATACAGTGATGATGTAAAACATGCAGAGGACGTGCTGCTGGAACATCCACGATGGTCGATTATTTCGAGTTATTCGCGATGCACGACATAACAAAACTATTCTTGGCAGCACAGTTTGCTATCAAAATTAGTGCGCCAGACATTCATGAGAAAACAATCGAAGCATTGAGCCAGAAGATTCAAGATAAAGATACGAAAGAAAAACTACTTCTTCTCCTGAAGGAAGCAAAAGAGGTTTATTTCAATATCGAGCGATTGAAAGAGATAGTATTGCCTGAAATTCTCCGACAGGGTAAACGCGAGCGTGGAAAAACACAATATTACACTGAAGATTATTCTGAAGCAAAAATTATTACATCTCAAAAAGCAGCATATTTTCTTGACACGTTCGTCAAACCATACATCAAAATAATGGAGGGATTAATAGCATGCTCTTAGATGTCTGTTTAGGCACAAGAACAGCTTGGAAAATTCTGTTGTTGATGTCCGAAGCTCCAGGAAAAGTATTGACACGCAAGCAGATTAAGGAACATACAAAAATAGGCAACAAAGTTCTCGTAAAATTCCTGACGCTTCTTGAGAAGTTTGATGTTGTTCAGACAACAAAAAAAGGACGAATACATCAGTATAAACTCAACGTTGCTAATAAATTCACCAAAGCAGTTATTGATATTATACAGAATGAACATCGACAGCTCAATGCAATGTATTTTGGCAGTCTAATTGTAGTAAGGGAGTTCGTCTATGAACTGACAAATCTCAATCTCAGCAACATTGAAAAAATTATTCTTTTCGGGAGTGTTGCAAAACATACGGCGACGGTTCATTCTGATATTGACATTGCTATTGTCACAAAAGAGAATGTTACACCAAAAGAGCAGCTGCTTCATACTCATATTTGCGGCCAACTTGAGAAACGTTTTGGAAAAACTATTCAGATTCACTATTTTACGAAAGAGGAGTTTGAAAAAACAGACAACAAGCTCGTACGTGAAATTAGTACTGATGGATTGATTTTGGTTGGAGTAGATAGTTAGTCTAGGTTCACGAGCTGTTACGAAAAGAAGAAAAAATAAACGTTACGTAACTTTTTTCGCATTCCTTTAGCTCCAACGACCATCGAGTGCGAAGCAGATTAACTCACATCTCTTCCAACGCTTCAATTCCGAGTAACATTAATCCGTTCTTCAAGACCTGTCGCACTGCGTCGACCAATACCAGTCGAACGCTCATCATGTCTTTGTCTTCTGAAATGACTTTATGCGCATGATAAAAATCGTTGAACGCTTGTGACAAGTCCAATACATATCGACATAACAGGTGTGGCTTGTATTGTTGCGCACTTTCTCGAACAACCGCAGGAAAAGAAGCGATAAGCTGAACTAATGCATGCTCCTGAGGTTCTTTCAGCAGTTCATATTTTATTTTTTTCTTGATTTGTCCGGCTTTTTTCAGGATGGAGCAGGCGCGTGCATGCGTATATTGAACATACGGACCGGTTTCTCCTTCAAAATGCAGACTCTCTTTTGGGTCATAGACAATATCTCGTACAGGATCAATTTTCAGTAAGTAAAATTTCAGCGCAGCTAATCCAATCGCTTCTGCCCTTCGATTGCGTTCTTTTTCCTCGAGTGATGGATAGCGTGTCTTCACTTCATCATGTGCAAGCAACACAACCTCATCAATCAGGTCATCGGCATCGACAACCGTTCCTTCGCGGGATTTCATTCTTCCCGATGGCAGATTAACAAGACCATAGCTGACATGAACTAACCGCTGTGCAAAGGACCGCTGCAACAATTCCAGAATCTTAAACAGCTGTTGAAAATGCAACCGTTGTTCTGACGCAACGACATAAAGACATTTGTCATATTTAAAATCTTTAAAACGCTGTTCAGCAAGATACAGGTCCTGTGTGATATAAACGCTTGTGCCATCGCCGCGCAAGATGACTTTATTAGGCAGGCCATAACTTTCAAGTGGAGCAACGATTGATTTTTTATCATCTTTGAAAAACACACTTTGTTTCAACCCTTCAAATGCGACATCTTTGCCTTTTTCATAAAGGTCTGACTCAAAATATTCTTTTTCAAACGAGACGCCAAAACGCTTGTAGGTTTCAACAAAGCCACGCAAAACCCATTGATTCATCTTTTTCCACAATGCACGGACTTCTTTATCATTTCGTTCCCATCTTAAGAGCAGCTCTTGCGCTTCTTTCTCAAACGCGGGATTTTTCTTCAATTCTTGAGCAAAAAGAACATAATAATCTCCGACAAAATGGTCGCTTTTTTTATCAGGTTTCTTTCCTTTGCCCCATTTCTGATATGCAAGCATTGACTGGCAGATATGAATACCGCGATCATTGACGATGTTGACCGGATGAACAACATTTCCTAAAAAATCATAGGTACGACAAAGAAAACCGCCGATTGCCATGTTTCTGAGATGCCCAAGATGCAGTGGCTTATTGGTATTCGGACCACAATACTCGATGACGATGGAAACGCCATCATGAGATGAGCCATACTTTTCTTTCCGGGCTGCAGGCAGATGCCCTGCGGATGAAACTGTTTTATCAACAAAAAAATTAACATATGGCCCAACGGCAGTTATTTTAGACACGCCATCAGGAACCGTCATGGCAGCAATCTGTTGAGCTATCTGGACAGGATTTTTTTTCTGCTGTTTGGCAAGAACAAAACAGGGAAACGCAAAATCACCCAGTTCTGCATTTGGCGGAACTTCAAGAAGGTTGTCAATATCTGCTGCAGAAAGTTTTGTATGCCGGGCAATCGCACGAACGATGGTGTCACGAAACATATTACATCTCCGCCGACAACTTATGCTTTGTAAGAATAATGCGCTTTGTTTTGCCACCGCAGAATATTTTTACCAGACTCGCAACTTCTTCAAGGATATTACTCATCTGTTCCTGATGCAATGGTGGCACGCCTTCAACAAAGATGAGAGCGTTGCTCGTCTTTTCAGTCACATGATGCTGTTGCTTTGCTTCGGCAAACTTACGCACAAGGATAGCCCGTTCATCGCGAAACACAAGTTCATTCTTAGTGTCATCAGAATGAAGCGTGAACACAAGCTTTTTTCCGACGTTCTTCAAATCAATCGCAGTAAGAGGCACAATATATTTCAATGAAAAGAAATGAACGAGATCAGCGAGCTTGTTTTCAGAAGATAGGTGTTTACCAGCAAGAATATGTTTTATCATTTCTTCAATGTGAGTGTGATAATGCTGAAACTTTTCGCCGTAATGAGCAGTCGCAGCTTTCCAGGCAGAGACAAGATGGTGCGTCTTGAGAGTATCTGCATTAAAATTGAGACGCACATATTCTGCCATGTCATGAAGCATCTC
The DNA here is from genome assembly GCA_035288505.1 of Candidatus Nanoarchaeia archaeon. GTDB lineage: Archaea > Nanobdellota > Nanobdellia > Woesearchaeales > JAGLXL01 > DATDXM01. The sequence goes on along the minus strand of DATEAE010000161.1, from coordinate 4,977 downwards.
TTCGGTTTCAGCTGATGCAACGGCATTGTTGATGTCGAAACATGCAATAGCCCCAACAAATAGCTCTCCATGAAAGTTCTCGAACACTTTTTTGTCAACAGAGAGTTTCATTTTTTTACTCGCAGTGTTTCAATGTCATGACGTAATGCGCGTAATTCTCGAAGAATCTTCCGGTCATGATAGAACCGGACAAAAAAACTGATGAGTGACAAACCAAACAATCCGCCTGCGATGAGGGACGTAATTGCCAAAACACGCTCCAATTGAGCCATGTACGGACCGAGAATCTGCTGCATGGGCAAACCTGACAGATTTTGCAGGAGCTGTGCGGGATCAAGGACCATGATAAGAAGAAAAAAAGCGGATTTATAAAACTATAGGCAAGTAATTTACTTGTTGTAAAAACACTTGCCTATATACCAGCAGAATTTAAATTCCGACCATACAATCCCTCGGATAACGCAGGCGACATCAAACGTCGTGCAGTGATGTACTTTATATTTCTCGCGATGCACGCCGCGCTGATGACACCGATGATTTTGCCATCATGAAGCACGACAAGTCTTCTGACATGAAGATCATTCATCCGCTCGCTTGCCTCTTCTACACTGTCTTCCCATGAGATAGTATGCAACGGATAGCTCATGACATCCGCAACAGAAACTTGTGATGGGTTCCTGCCTGATACTACAATTTTACGTAGAATATCACGTTCTGTACAAATGCCCGTAATTCCTGAATGACGAACAAGAACAGAATCTGTTCCATCAGTATCCATACGCTGTGCTGCCCCCGCCACAGACAAATCCCCCGAAACTGACAAAACGTGATGCATTATTTCGTGAACACGCATGGCAATCACCCCAAAAGGATATACGCTTCGCAGATTTAAATACATTGATTAAAGAATATATAAACAATAAAGAGAGAAAAAAATAAAAAGATTATTCTCGTGCAAGAACATACACTGCTTTCAGCGCTACAACGATAGTTGCTGGCACGAAAAGTGTAAGAATACCGCTGAGAACGTTTGAAACCAGTGGCGCTGCTGAAAACACGCCGACCTGCAAGCCGAGAAATGACATCAAAGCGAGCACACTTCCCGATGTAAGGAAAGACTGTGTTTCAACCGATGTCACGTTGAGCAACCCGACGACAACTCCGAGCAGGAACAGTATCCAGACAAGCACAGTCTTATACTCTGCAGGAATACCGATGCCGAGAATAACTGCTGCTACAACTCCAATAATAAACGACCAACTGCCGATAAGATTATCATTCACTCTGACCACCTCTTTTTTAAAATTAGAGTAAGAAGTACTATGCTATTTAAATGTCTTTAGATTTTCCATTGAAGTCTAAGAGATACACAAAAACCACTAAGAGTAGCAAGCGTCGCGATGCAATCTGCAAACCTATGAGCTTTTAGTTTTTGACATTTTTATGCGTTTTTGGCACCACTCCATCAGCTGGTACAAGCTCACCGCATCTTGTTCATTATAAGCAACCAGAAGTTCGAGATATTCGCGGTCACCTGAAGCCCAGAATGCTTTCCACGCGTCGGTCGCAGAGCCACGCAAGTGTGTTGGCCGTTGAATGCCCACCGTTTTCTCAATCTCTTTCAAACCACCGGCTAATCCTAACCGCTCACACAATGGCTTGAGGTCAATGTGAGGCTGCGTAATGACAATGCCCATACGTTTCAAATGCAGCAAATCAAAAGCACTTCCGTTATAAGTGACGATGAGATTGTACTTGTCCAGTTCTTTTTGCACAATTTCTTTCTCGAGATGCACTCCTCGAACGAATGTCGTGCTTTCAAACCGGTCGAAGATGGTGAGAACAATAACTCCCTTCCTGTCCGCCTCGATATCGACAAAGCAACAATTGTTCTTAAAAGAAGGATAAAGACGCCACATCTCGCGTTGTTGGAGTGTAGAAAAATAACCTGTATCCTGCTGAAGCAGTGCTTTCCGGGCAAGCTGGAGCAATCGGTCGTAATGTGATTTGCGTTGCAAGCTTATGCCAGACAATGTTCGCGCCCGAAGAAAATCTTCCCACGTCCGGACGTTTTGTTTGTTCAATAAGCGTTCTTTTTTCTCACCGATTCCATCAAGAAACTGAAAGCATTCTTCAATCATGCCACAATTCAGAATAAGGTTACTATAAAAAGTCATCCGCAAAGTTTTAAGAATAGCTCATAACTCAGGTGTTATATGAACCCAAAAGATATCCCCATTTTGATGTACCATGATGTCAGCGAAACTGATAATCAATGGTGTGTGTCGCCGCGCTCTTTTGAGGCACAGATGGCACACATCTATAAGCAGGGATACAAGACAATTTCTCTGTCGCAACTCCACAGCATCCTGAACAATAGAGAAACGAAAGAAAAATATGTTGTGCTAACGTTTGACGATGCGCGGAAAGGCGTTTTCACTCACGCATTCCCAACACTAAAAAAATATAATTTCAGTGCTACAGTATTTGTTGTTCCTTCATGGATTGATGGCGATATTCCTGATGCTGAAAAATACTCATCATTCTTGTCATGGGATGAATTGAGTGTTCTGAGTTCAACGGGATGGGAGATTGGCAATCATACACTCACGCACAAAAAGATGAGTGAATTGTCAGCAGAGGAGAGACAAGACGAAATCGATAAAGCGAACGAAATCCTAAAGAAAAGATTGTTCACGCTGCCGAGACATTTTGCTTACCCTTTTGGAGTTTATTCTGACGTGGAAGAAATTAAAAAAAAGTTTCTCACTGCAGTAACAACAAATCGCGGCGTTGACAAGACACCGTACGAGTTTGCACGACAATGGATATGCCGTGACACAAACATAAACCAGTTTATGCGTTTGTTGAAACGACCAACAATATCACTGTGCATGATTGTAAAAGATGAAGAGGCAACACTTGCTCAATGCCTTGAATCCGTACGCGGTCTTGTCGATGAAATTGTGATAGGAGACACAGGAAGCACGGACAACACCAAAAAAATCGCAGGAAAGTTCACATCAAAAATATATGACATCAACTGGAACAACAGCTTTGCGGATGCGCGAAATGAGATTCTTAAAAAAGCGACCGGCGACTGGGTTTTGATACTGGACGCAGACGAAGTATTGTCATCCGCAGACCATCGTAAGATGAAGGAAGCCGTAAATCTATGGGAGATTACAGGTTTTCAGGTACTCACGCGAAATTACAGTAATAATTCATCGGTGATAGGATGGATGCCCACGCTTGAAAAAGAATTCAGCGGGAACGCTGCAGGATGGTATCCTTCATTAAAAGTTAGGCTGTTTCAGCGCGATGAGAAAATAATGTTTATCGGTGACATACACGAGATGGTCGATGAAGTTATTTTTAATCAGAGAGGAAAAACTGAATTTCTAAACATTGGTGTGCATCATTATGGAACCTTGCAGGAGAAAAATGCAGATGAAAATAGAGACGCATTGAAAAAGACCGATGAAAAAATAAAGCAGAATCCCAATGATGCAAAAGCCTACTTTGAGTTAGGCATTCAGCTGAGAGATGCACAAAAGTTTGAACAGGCAGAGCAGGCATTCCAGCGTTCAATCGACATACAAGAGAAATCAGTGATGCAGCGTCTTAATCTGGCAGTTGTCCAGCAAAAACAAAACAAGCTGGACGCAGCAATAAAAAATTATGAAGCTGTCCTTGAAAAGTATAACAGTGCCGATGCCCATTTTGGCTTGGGTTTTTGCTGGTTTAAGAAAAATAGCTTGAAGAAAGCCGCAAACTTTTTTGCGCAGGCGATTGAGCTCAATCCGTACTTTGTTGATGCGTACGTCAATCTTGGAGCGATACTGGAAAAAGTGAACAAGTTTGAAGCTGCAGAGCAGCTGCTGAAAAAAGCGATTTCATTGCATCCGCAGCTCGCACGAGCACAGTATAATCTCGGCGTTGTGTACGAAAAAACCGAAGAAACAAAAAAAGCTATTGAATGTTACAGAAAAGCAATTACAATGAACTATCAGAGAAAAGCAGAGTTGTTGAAAAAAGTAGAACAGATGGAACTTACCCTCTAAAAACTTCGCTCACGCTCATGTTGCAATGATGACGGTTAATTGTTCGAGCAAAGGTGTCCGCAAGCGAATGAATTTTTACAAAGGGCAAAGCAGAAATTTCAGGAATTGGAGGAACTGAATCAGTAAAATGCACTTCTTCTACACCAAACTTTTCATGTGCCTCTTTGACAAGAGAGGACGATCGAAGTTTGTTATGCGAACATAAAATAAAGAGCTGTCGGATATTCTTTTCATACAATGCTTTTGCAACATCATAGAGCGAGCCAAACGTTACGGTCTCATCATCCACAATAAATGCAGCTTCTTTATTTTCAATAGTGCCGATGATGCCGAGCATGCTGCTTTTGTCCGTGCCGGAACGAAGTTTTGTTCCGATTGCATGATCAACACCAAGTTCAGCAGCCAGTTTCAAAACATACTTGCCGCCACCTGCATCGGTTGAACAACAGACAATTTTTGACTTATCGAGTTTTTTTTCTGCCATGATGCGACGAGCAAGAGAAGTATGAAAATCAAAGCCAGCAATGACAGTTGCTTGTGCACGAGGCTCATACCATGCGCGCACCGCATCGGAGTGCGGATGATAGGTAATGATTTTTGCCACGCCCGCTTCCACGAGCAAATCAGCGACAAGTTTTGCGAGAACTGCTTCACGTTCAAAAAGAGTAGGCTTGTCCTGACGGGCATAGGGATGGTACGGAATGACCGCAGTAACCGACTGAGCGCCATTTTCTTTTAACGTTCGAACTAATTGACAGAGCTCCATCAGATTTTCATTGACCGTTGACGAACTCGTTGAGTTATGGACATTCTGAAAAACATAAGTATGACTGCCACCAACAGAATACGGAAGATTAGGAATGGTTTCTTCGTCAGTGCAGATTTTGGTAATGACACCATCTTTTCGATAGTC
>DATEAE010000160.1:0-15657 GCA_035288505.1 Candidatus Nanoarchaeia archaeon | reverse complement strand
CTTGCTCAAGTCTTCGGCTTTTTCTTCGGGAACCGCTTCTCTTGCTTTTTCAAGAAGCGTTGCAACATCACCCATACCGAGCAATCGTGAAACAAACCGTTGTGCATTAAAATGTTCAAATTCATCTATTTTCTCGCCAACGCCGATAAATAAGACGGGAGATCGTGTTGCAGAACACGCAGACAACGCACCGCCGCCACGTGCCGTGCCATCCATTTTTGTGATGATAACACCAGTGACTTTCACTGCATCATGGAATGCTCTTGCCTGCGTTTGAGCGGTTTGACCTATATCAGCTGCCATGACCAGCAATCGTTCGTCTGCCATGACTGCTGAGTTCAATGCATTCAGTTCTTGAGTAAGCTCATTGCTCAGAGCATCACGCCCTGCAGTGTCGATGATAACAATGTCGTAATTCTTCAATTGTCGCTCACAATCGCGGTATATCTGCACCGCATCCTTTGATTGCTTGTTGCCATAGAAATCAACGCCAACCTGTGCTGCGAGCTGCTGTAATTGATCATACGCAGCAGGTCGCCAGATGTCTGTCTGAACAACAGCGACTTTATGCCCTCGCTTTTTGAAATAAAGAGCAATTTTGCCTGCAGTTGTTGTTTTACCGTTTCCGAATAATCCGATAAGCATGATTTTAACCGGCGTTTTGGTGATGGCAATTTCACGCGAGCCTTCGCCGAGGAAATGTGCAAGCTCTTCATAGACAATATTGACAAGATGCTCTTTTTTCGTTAGTCCAGGGGGTGTCTCTTCTTTCGCTCGCTCTTTTATCTTCGTGCTTAGCTCATAGACAAGTTCTACATTGACGTCGGATTGCAGCAAAGCGCGCTGAATATCTCTGATTAATTCTTTGATGAGTGCATCATCGACGAAGATGGAGCGAGCTATTTTCTGCAGCGTATCACGCAACGATGAGCTTAATTTTTCAAGGACCATTTTTACTTATTACCTGATGTTTCATTTTTACTCAACATTTTTTTGCCAGTAAGATTGAGAAAATTATCATCGGATACGACAGACTTGCCGGTTTCTAGTTCTACTTCTCTTCGTGCACCATGCGCAATCTGTCCGCCTCTTTTTGCCGCCTGTTTATTTTCCACAAAACCTTGCGCATTTCGTGCGATTGTAATGTCCGTCGTCGCTTTTTCTCCAAGCATCGTAAAAATAAGTTCCCAATCAGTCATGTGGTCACGAAGGTTTTGGTTCTTTTTATCGAGGCTTTTAAATTGTTTATATTCATGAACAGTCTTGCCAAATGTGGCTTTTGTTATCTCATTTGTAAGAATTGCAAAATCGGTTTCTTGAGTGACGCCCCTATTTTTCCATTCATCAGTCAATTCCTGGCGTATAGCAATACCTCTCAGACGTTTGTCAATCCAGTCTTTCGGATATCCTTTAAGTTCGTAGTATTCTTTTACTCTTTCCTGTGCTAACTCTGGATTTTCTATCTCTTCAATGCGCTCCTGAGCAAGCTGTGCAAGCCATTGTTTGAAAGGTTCTGCTTTTTTTGAAGGAATAGACTGTATAAGCCTGAAAGCGTTTTTGGTGTTTACGCAGTCGGTAAAACGTAACTTGTTATCCTCAGCAGTTAATTTCAACCGTAAACAAATTGTTAACAGTTGGTCCTCTCTACTCTTCAAAACACCCCAATACTGTCTTGGGCTAGGGCTATCAGTAAGAACCTCAACAATATCGACAACAGAGTAAAACCACTCTTCATTATGTCGTATCCTTCTTATTTTCTTGTCCTGAAATACGATAAGGGCATTGTTTTTGTCCATAGCACATCCCTTTGTCTTTCTCTTTATATAATTCACGCAGAAGTGAACTATAATGTCAAGTGTGGTGCAAAACGTACTGTTTTTAGTGCAATGGTCGTTGGAGCAAAAGGAAGGCAAAAAAATACCGTAAAAAAAACGTATTATTTTTTTCTTCCTTTCGTAACGGCAGAAATAACCACTATATAGTTGTAATTATGATAACATTTATAAACGGACCAATACGAGAAACATCCATGAGTCTTGAACAAAGAATTAGAATGACCGCGTGCAAGTTAGTTGGGATTCTTGGACTAACAGGTTCGATTGCATTGGGCGCGTGGTACGGGACAAAAGAACCGGAAAAAATCATATCAATCCAACAGCCTGCACACAGCGTACAAGTCGTTGACCTCAATAACATCTCGTTCGACGATGCATATACAAATCCAAGCTTGAGACAACGCTATATCGAACAGACTGCTGAGCGCCTGAACATCAATCCCAAAAAAGCCAGAGTTGTTTATGATGAAGAAATGAAACCTGGACTGGAATATCAACTTGCACTTGTACCACCTATAACAATGCGTCTCACAAATGAATCAGACACCCCGGATGTTGAGCTAACAACAAAAGAACCAATAAGGGAGGAACGCGAGCGACAATACAGGCAGAATACACTAACAAACTTAATGGTAACACCATGGGACATAAGAAAATATGGGAGCGACGAGGTTATCCCTATTTTTATTAGAGCGTCAGCATTTGAAGAGTGCGCTCACACAGGGACGGAAAAACAAAAAGAGTGTTATTTGAATCAGCACTACGCCACGAAAAAAAGCATGTAACAGATAGTCAGGACGGCATTTATGTAAACGGGAGAAGATTGAGTGATCGGGAACAGAAAATACTTGCATTTATGAAAATCCTTCGCGATGTGAGAGAAGTAAGAGGACTTGCTGAGCAACTTACATACCAGCAGAGTAACTTGGGAATAACGCGCGATAACGAAGTGCAATCATACAGGCGCCACATAAACTCAATAGAACGAACAATGAAAGAGAAAAGAGAATTTATGGAAAAAACACAGACCACAATCATCGTCAAGCCCATTGTTGATATTTTTCTTCGAGAGCATTATGATGACGCACTTCTCGGAAGGCATATCAGGAACTGAACTATGGTAAAAGACCGACGAAAACCCCATCACAGACCACAACGCTGGACACTTTTACATAAACTAGGCGCAGCTGCTGTTCTTGCAGGCGGGATAGTTGCAGCTTCACTCTACAGGTCGCCAAAAGAAACTGTTCCTGATCCACAGGCTCAAGCACGACTAGAGCAGCTTCATGATGCACATGTTGAAAAAGTAACGAGAAAAGTACGAAAAGCAGCAACATCACATTACAATGAAATCGCATCGCTTTCTGACCTTGTTCAAAACTCTAATGTTTATGAATTAGAGAATATAACAGAAAATGCAGAGCAAGGCACACAACTGCGATATGATTTTGAAAAGCTCGCTGATAAAAAAATCGCAAATAGTACTACTTTGCTTAGACATAGTTCAGTTGTTATTGCATCGCCGCTTCCCGCAAGCGCAGAATTTCAAAGACTGGAAAAAGAATTAAATGATGAGTTGAAAAGATTCGCTGAATACATTGACCCACTTTCTCGAGGAAATTTCCCACATGAGGTTGTTGCGCTTACAAGTAGCGCAGATATTAGACACCCAAGAATCACAAAAGGCCGCGTACCAATTTTTTTTGTCAATTCAGGTATTTCTTATAGTATTTTTACAGGACTTCACGGAAAGGATCATCAGGTCAGATTATCCGAACGTCACCCGGATAGTCGCGGCGGTATTAGTCACTTTTTCAGTGGAGCACGCGTCGTGCAAAGCAGAATTTACATCTCACCTGAATTTCAAAAGCGTGGAAATTTGCGTTATAGTGCTTTGGTCAATACAACAATTGCAGAATACTTACACTCGCTTTTCTTTGGCGAGAAATTACAAAAAATAACTGGAACGATTGCAAAGTGGGATCAATACAAACCCGAAAAACTGAAATCTTTCATAGGTGCCTATCTCCAAGGAGAAGAATCTATACTCCACGCCGCTTCTCTGCGCTATCTGATGGAATTTCCACAGCATCGGGATTTTTGTCATCCTCTTCCGGAAGAATACAAAAGAGATCCCTATACTCATGTTGAGGCATATCTTGCTTCAGTTCAGCAATTCCGCTTCAATGGAAAAAGAATTCACAGCAAGACACAGGTGTACACTCTTCTTGAACTATTTCAGCATCAGCGCCTTGACTATCTTCTAGATAAAGACGGCGCCCGTGCTGATGCAGTTACACGATATCTTACAGATGTTGTCCCTGCCCGAATTAAAAAAAAATAACTACTCACTCAACTTTATCCCATGCGTCTGTGACTCATGCCAGCCCGCTTCTGTTATGCGGATGAATTCTGCATTCTTCTGCATCTCCTCGATTGTATGCGCACCGCAATAACTCAAGCCGCTTAGTATTCCCTTTACAAGCCCCTTGATGACATCCTGCACCTGTCCATTATAATCAACAAGGACAGAAACACCCTCAACAAACACGTCCTGTTTTTCTTTAACTCTGTGCTGGATTTTATTTTCTAAGCGCTCATGGCTACTTTCATAGCTTGCGCTTCCCATATACCTCTTGTATCTTTTGCCTTCTTTAAGGACAACGAAACCCGGCGCCTCGTCAGTGCCGGCAAAAAGACTACCTGAAAATATTGAGCTTGCGCCTGCAGCAATTGCCTTGACGCAATCACCCGGAAACTTCATGCCCCCGTCTGCACATACAGGAACATTAAACCTTTTTGCAACTGCTACAACATCCATGATTGCAGTGAGCTGCGGCACGCCGCTGCCGGACATCAATCGTGTCGAGCATACCGGTGACGGTCCTATTCCTACTTTCAAGCCATCTGCCCCTGCGTTGATAAGGTCGTGTGCTGCGTCTGCCGTCGCAATATTTCCTGCCATGACATCAACAGAAAACTTCTTTTTCAATTCTTTAATCCTCTCAATCGCATAATCAGAATGACAATGTGCAATATCAAGAACGATAACATCAGCGCCTGCAGCGATAAGTTCCTGCGCTCGCTCGATGGTATCTTTGACACCAACAGCAGCGCCGACCATGAGCCGTCCTTTTGAATCACGGTTAGCATTCGGCCAATACTCCAGTTTCTTAATGTCCTGCGTTGTCATCAATCCAACAACATCTGTTCCACTTAACAAAGGCAACTTCTCAATGCGATGCTCGTGCAATATTTTTTTAGCATCATCAAGCGATATCTGTTGAGGAGCAGTAATAAGACGCTCTTCAGGTGTCATGACTTCACTTATTTTCTTGGACATGTCTTCTTCGAATAAATAATCACGCGATGTAAAAATTCCAATGAGCTTGCCCTGCTCCTTCACCAGTAAGCTTGTTACATTCTCTTGTCCCATCACATCGACAGCCTCTGCGATGGTTATTGTTGGAGGTACAGAAAGCGGCTGCTCAATAACAAAGCTGGTGCTCCGTTTCACTCTTTTAATTTCTTCGACTTGCTCAGCGACAGAAGAAAACTGATGGATGACTCCTAATCCGCCTTCGCGCGCCATTGCAATCGCCATCCGATGTTCCGTTACTGTCGCCATGTTCGCACTGACGAGCGGAACGTTAAGAATCATCTTTTTTGTGAATCGAGTTTTCAGCTCGCCCTCGCTCCGTGACCTGAGCGGCGTTCGTTTTGGAACTAAAAGAACATCGTTAAATGTTAAACCAATTCTAATGTCACCCATTTTAAAGTGAAAGAAAAAAACCAGTATAAAAGGATTTAGCTACTTTGACAATACAATTTGAGTGAGCTTCGCACAGTTTTGGAATTGTCGTTGAAGCAGAAGGAACACGAAAAAAAAGTTACGTACGTAAAAACGTAGATCTTTTTTCTTCTTTTCGTAACGTCTGGAACTTACTTTTTCTTCACATCCATCGACCTCAGCGTCCACTTCTTCACAATATCCCTGCAATCTTTGATATCTTCAAAGAAATGAGGAAACTGCCTGCATATCGCTGGTCGAGCGTTGTAAATCGTGCAAAAGGCTTTCTCGCCATCGCGTTTTAAAAAAAAGCAATCTCCGTTGACAAGTCGTATGCCCCATCCGCTGTTGTCGAATAACCGATCTGCGTACGTCTTTGTCCGCAACCCTTTTGCCAAAAAGATTCTCAGCCGGTCCCGGTAAGACAGCTTTACTTTTAAAGTGCAGCAAAAATGACCAACGGGACAATGAGCGCAATCAATATTCTTATGTTTATAGAATTCTTTTTCTGGAATTACGAGTTCGCCCATTTGCTCAAACACTTCAGGCTGCAGAACTGTAGCTTATCAGCCTTATTTTTTATCTTCCAAAATGCTTCGAGCGTAAAATTGTCTTTTACACGATCAACGGGCATTCCACAGAGCTGACATCCGACAGGCTTTTGTGGTTTTACCGCACCAGGCTTGATTTTGATAAAATGTTTCATGAGCTTCTCATTGTGCTTAATTCGCGCTCCAGTCGATCACATTCTTCCTGAAGCCGTTGGAGTTTTGTTTTCATTGCAGGATTAAGCTGGTCATGTTCCTGATCCCAACGCATAACTGCAAGCTTCTGGCGCAAACCTTCAAGCAGTGATTCCGCCTGTTCAGACTTCTTCTGTTCCGGGTTTTCGAGAGTTTGTATGTCCATATCATTATATATTATATTGGGGTATATATATTTATGCTGCTAAAATCCTAAAAATAAGGCTATTTTTATAAATCAACAAAAAAAACTTTATAAAACATCGGAGTTTTTGAGCTCAGAGAATATTGAGTCCACGAACGATAGCTGCTGCCTCACTTCCACTCTCACAACTAGCCTTGACGATAACCTTTGCAACGCCTTGTTTTCCAACAAGAACATGGCTTTTTCTACAATACTTACAGTGTAATGTTTTACCTTGGGTAGCCTGACATTTCCCACAATCTGGACACTTGACAACGAGAAACATGATAACGAGTAAAAAGAGCTCGTTTAAATAGCTACTTATCAGCCGTTTTTATATCGAAACTAACCAGTATCGTTCTATCCCTATCAAACTCAACCACCCCAGACGCGCCTTCGAACGACATGCGTTGCAACTCTTCTGCGATTGCTTTTCCCGAGTGAGGAGCATTCCGTAACGCTTCAGCAATTGATTTTACTGCGTCATATCCTAACCCAGCATCATAAGTTGGTTGTTTCCCATACACTTTTTGAAAGTACGTTGAAAAAACATCACTCACCGCTGGTCGTACGGTTAGATGTTCAGATGTGATATAAGTAAAAATAGGAATAGTATCAAAGTTTTTCACGACAGAATCGTTCACATCAACGACAAACAAAGCATCTGGCTTTGATGCTAATAACCGTGCACGCTGCTGTGTTGCATGAGAAGCATTTCGTTCGACGTACTCTGAAATAACTTCACTACCGAGTGATTGAACTTCGCCAACAAAAACATCAATATCACGACTACGCAAAACGCCAATTCTGCTATAACCCTGTTGAACAAGAGCATGTGCAGTAGCTTTATCCAAAGATAAGACCGATGGCTGCAAACTGAACATGCCTGAATGATACAGACTAATCACTGCCGCCCTATTCTGCTCTGCAACACGCGATGCGACATCTTCTGTACATGCATCGATAAGAACACGCGCTCCATGAGCAAGAATCAGTTCAAGCGCTCCTGCAGTCGTACAATCTTTAACAACAAGACGTAATGGTGAGTCAAGAAAATCACGTTGGTTAATCTCTTTGACTGCAAGTTCCATGCCGCTCAGCGCTGCGTCATTGTCCAGCAGAACACCGATGTTGATGAACGGTTCCTGCTGTGTGCAGCCGAGAAGCAGGAGAAGAAGCAACCATCTCATGGACACAATCGAAGTATAGTTGTATTTAAACGTTTACAACCCTTTTCGCTTTTTTATATACGAAACAAGTTCCCGCGAAATCATCGGCTTGCCACGTACAAGGAGATATCGATACGGCAACAGAGTCGATTCGTTTTTTCCAAGAGAAATTTCGAGACCATCCTGAAAACAAAGTTCACTGATTTTTTTCCCATGAAGAATTTCTTGAACAACATAAACAGCAGTGTCCGTACTCATCTGTTTTGTTCCGATGTTTCTCACACTAACGCCCGACATTCTGTCGGTAAGTTCGGGCGCTGTCCTTTGCTGCGGTGGGTCATCCCCAAGAATACCACCAAACACAAAATAATCAAATTTCTTCGCATCAGCAGGAGTTAATGTTTTTCGTGCCGCAGGATCAAAAACACACACATTCTTTATTTTTCCATGACGATGCAGCTCAATCACCGAAGTAGACATCACTTTTCCATAAGACACAAGCGCACGTCCGCAAACATTCGTAAACCACACATTCTTTTTGCCAACAATCCGAGAAATATGACTATATTCAATCTTACACCACGGCCACAGCTTTTGCTCAAGATGCTCGACGATAAATACGGGCATAAGAAAACAACCGCAACAAGCTTTATAAAGGCACTGTAAGTTTTTCAACAGCAGATGGTACGAAAGTCAAAGACAGAAAAGCCTGCGCAAAGCAACACGACACAGCCTGAAGTAAACATTGGTTTAGTAGGCCATGTCGACCACGGTAAAACAACATTGACAGAACGTCTCTCGGGCAAGTGGACTGATACGCATTCCGAAGAGTTGCGTCGTGGCATCACTATTCGTCTGGGATACGCTGATACTATTTTTGTAAAAACCGACGAGGGTTTATACACGACAGAGCAGCTTGCAATCCAAGATAAAAAGAAATACACACCCATCCGTAAAATTTCTCTGGTTGATGCTCCGGGTCATGAATCACTCATGGCGACAATGCTTGCCGGTTCAACAATCATGGACGGGGCTTTGCTTTTAGTCAGCGCTGCAGAAAAATGCCCACAACCACAAACGCGTGAACACATCATGGCATTGAGCATCGCAGGCATAAAACAAATTATTGTCGTTCAGAACAAAATTGATTTGGTCACTGAACAGGAAGCGATGGCCAATTACGAGGAAATCAAACAATTCCTTAAAGATACGCCATACAAAGATTCACCAGTCATTCCCATCAGCGCCCGAAGCGGTGCGAACATTGACATCCTGATACAAGCGATTGAGGAGTTCATACCGACACCGATACGGAATAAAGATGCAGAAGCGCTCATGCTGGTCGCTCGTTCATTTGATGTCAATAAGCCGGGAACGAAAGTAGAACAAATACAAGGCGGCGTTTTAGGCGGCACATTGATACAGGGACAATTTTGCATCAACGATGAAATTGAATTGCGTCCGGGACGAATGGTCATGGTAAAAAACAAGCCCGAATGGCAGCCATTAATGACAAAAGTTGTCGGCCTTAAAACTGGCGGAACATCTGTTGAGAGTCTTAGCCCCGGCGGTTCAATTGGCGTATTGACACTTCTCGACCCATCCATTGTGAAAGCAGATAGTCTTGCAGGAACAGTTGCAGGAAAAGCAGGAAAGCTGCCTCCGGTATGGTACACATTAAACTTGAAAGTCTCGTTGCTCAAACGCGTTGTCGGCATAGAAGAAGAAACCGAAGTGAAGCCGATTGCAAAAGGCGAAATATTGATGCTGAACGTCAATGCAGCTGCAACTGTTGGAACAGTGACTGACCTGAAGAAAGGCGTGATTAATTGCCCGCTGAAGAAACCTGTGTGTGCCGCAAAAGGCTCGCGCGTTACGATTTCACGACGTATGGGCACAAGATTCAGATTGATAGGATATGGAGAAATAGTATAAATTTGTACAAAAGGGTGATAAGATGTTTGTATTTTTTGATGTAGGCAATGTAATTCTTCCACGAATGCCAAAACATATCGACAATATCGCAATAGCCGGCCATTTGAAACGCAACAGTATTACACCCGCTCTTCCTCTTATCCACAAATTACAGCGCGGTGAACTGACTGAAACTGAATTCTGGAAAAAATTCAAACAGTGCACGGGTCAGCTGCCCAAAAATTACAAGACGTTATGGACCGAATCGTTTACATTCAGTACCGATAAAAAAGTGCTTGCCATTGCGGAAAACTTAAGACAAAAAGGAATACGAACCGGAATTCTATCAAACACCATCGCACCTCATGCAAAAATATTACGAGCTTATGGATTGTACGACGGATTTGAGCCGGTGATTTTGTCCTGCGAAGTAAAAGCTCGAAAACCTGAACAAAAAATATATTCAATCGCAGCGAAAAAAGCAGGCGTCTCAGTGCAGGAGTGTGTACACATCGATGATGACGCAGAGTTTGTCAAATCAGCAAAAGCTGCAGGCATGGACGCAATCCTGTACAAAAATCCAAAACAGCTCACCAAAGAACTACAAAAACATCGTTTTCTGTAACAGCATAGAAGCTTTTTTCAACACGGTCTTCGCTGTATCATAAGTAAGCTTTTTCATTGCATCTTCATAGCTGAGCCATTCGAAATCCAAGTGTTCAGAACTGAGCTGAATTTTGCTTTGCGTTGTTCGAGCAAGAAAAAAAGTGACTGATTTCTTGACAAGATTTCCATCACGATGATATGTCCATTTTACTTCTTCTTTAAAAGAAGGTAAAAATTCAATGCTTGTTATTCCAGTTTCCTCTTTTATCTCTCGTCGTGCTGCTTCTTCTTCTGTTTCTCGGTTCTCAACATTGCCACGAGGAAAATCCCAATACACAGTTTTGTACTTGTATTTAAGCAAAAGAAATTTGTTGTCCCGAGTAATGATTGCGCCTGCGCTGTGTTCTTTCATTATTCTTTGACCGGTCGTTGCTTGACATACTTTTCATGAACAGGATGGTCTCCTGAATCATCAATCCAATTCTTCTTTTTCTTCTTTTTAAACAGGTCTTTGAATCTATCAATGACGTTTTTCATAATGACAATAGAGCATAATCATATTTAAATATTTCTTCGATAAATAAGAAACAATGAAACACGAGGAGCGTTTTTCTTTTTTGGTTCACGCAAAGGATGAGCAACAGTACCTAAACATTCAAGCACGTCTCAGAGCAGGAACAGAAGGAAGAATGGAATTTATTTCAGTTGCAGATAAAAACGGCCACGACATTCTAGTCATCAATGCGCCAAATCCGGCAATCCATTACGCAAACGGAGCAACGTGCCAACCAGTTGCAAAGGAATCAGTTCCCGACATAAAAGCTGGAATAAGGCTGCGTTCTTTAGAACAAGAAGTTGCAGATTTTAAAGCTGAACGAAATGGAACAGCAATCTACAGCGGACCCGACGTTCTTGCTTCACTGAAAGATGCCAGCAACACGCTTTACGTACAATCTCCAAGAGAGCTCATCACCGTTGAGGATTTGAAGGTACATGGTCAAAGACTTGCACTTGCAGCGATTCAAGCACTCGAGGGAGGGAAAAATCAGAAAGAACTTGAAGCAAGAATTAAAGAAGTAGATGAGGAGAGAGAGAAAGCGATAGGAGAACGAGACATTGCACTCAGAGATTTCCATACGGTAAGCGAGAAAGGTCAAGCCTACTTGCGCCAAAAAACAGAATTGGAAGCAGAAGTTAAAACACATGAAACTGGAGATGTGCTTCGAGAATTGAGAGCAAAGTATGAAGGTGTCAAAGCAGAATTGGCGAAGACATTACAAGGAGTTCATGGAAAAGATGAATACATCCAAAGACTAGAACACGAAAAAAACTCATTTCTCGAGGCCATGCGCACGGTAAAAGCAGAAGCAGGAAGAGCAAAGACTGAAAAAGCTCAGATGGAAGAAAAACTTGAACGAGCAAGAGATAAACTTACTCAATCCGAAAGAAAACTCTATGACGCAAAAAAAGAATTGGGGAGATATACGACAAAACCTGAGCCACCTGCACTGGTTGAAGCTACATCGGCACGGACAGACTCAGCTATTATTGCTGTACCAACATCAGGTATTCTAATTCCAGACCCAAACGCAGAAACAAGTAAGCTTCTTTTCGGATACATCGCATTCGGAAGAGCGCTTGATACAGACATGACAGTAATAAGCTCAACATTTGAGCGTCATAACATTCAAAGCCATAGAAACGTCGGAGGTCGAGGAGCAACTCACTTGTATTTTTTCGGACAAATTGATAGAGCAATCGAATATATTGTTTCGGACATTATGCAGTTTGCAAATTCTTCACAAACAGCAGAAAAAATGAAAACAGACATACGTGATTATTTTACCGCCGGAGATCAATGCGGGTATAATCCAAAGCTATGGCAAACCAAAGAGGGAACTATTGATAGGACAACAATTGCACTTGTAGCGCGTATATCGCTGGAAACTCTGAAAAATAAGCTTCAAAGGCTTGGCTTGCCTACATTAGAAGAGCACTATCCAATTACTAAAGTTGCAAATATTTTGTTTTCAAATCCCGGCGGTCATGGTGTCGCAAGACCTAAAGAAGTCTACAAAACCTAAACCCCTTTCTTCGGACACAACTCATTCAAAAAGCATTCTTTACAGTGAGGAACCGGTTTACAGATTGTTCGTCCATGTCGCTTCATTAATCCCGGAATATTTTTCCACTCTTTGCGTGGTACGATGTCCATTAATTCGCGTTCTGCTTTCACTGCGTTTGTATTTGACGTCGTCCAACCTAATCGATAACACACTCGCAGTACATGTGTATCAACAACGACTCCTTCAACAATTCCAAAAGCATTTTGGAGGATAGCATTTGCTGATTTGCGCCCGATACCTGGAAGTTCAACAAGTTCAATCATCGTTCGTGGAACCTGACTTTTATGTTTTTCCACAATTATTTTGCACGCTTCGACAATGTGCTTTGCTTTTGTATTTGCATAGGTAATGCTCTTGATGATTGGGACAATGTCATTCGCTTCAGCTTTCGCATAGTCTTTTGCGGTCTTGTATTGCGCAAACAGATTTTTTGTTGCTGCATTCACAACATCATCTCGTATTTGCGCGCTTAAGATAGTTGCAACCATTAATTCTAAAGGATTTGAAAAATGGAGATAATGTGTAAGCTGTGGATGCTCGTTGTGAAGCAGCTGCAACACTTTCTCTGGGGGTGTTGTCATAAGAAAAGAAGATATTATTGTTCTTATATTAGTTTCGTGCGGATGGAGTGATTGTTGAAGCAAAAGGAAGCAAAATAAACACATAAAAAAACGTTTATTTTTTTTCTTCCTTGAGTAACGGCAGTGACTGGGAGTCCATACACCATACATCGATAAGTTTAAAATAAGGCGACCTTTGCAAAATTCTCATGTCAAAAGAATAAAAGCAGGACGTCGTAGCTTTGTACGAACTCACTGCCGAGATGAACGCACACTGGGATGCGACTGGATATAAGATAACATCATCAAAAGATTGGATAAAAGTTTTTAACGCGCTGGAGTGGTTAAGAACAAATAGGGACGATTTTATGCAAAAAGTAGATACTTCAGGCAGCATCGAGCAGGGACAGATAAGTAATGCGCTTGACCAGTTGGTTATAGCTGAACGTGGAATGCACAAGTACTTTAAAAACGAGCAGAACCAACTAGAGAAAGTAACCTCCAATTTTAGATAGATAATCTTATTTCAAACAAACCGGCGGTAACATCCTCTTATGAGCGCTCGTACCATGCAATTCACGCACACGACGTAGTGCAGTCGGAGACATTTTCATGCCACAAATAATTTTATCCAGCTGCTCATACGTCAATCCCATTTCGCTCTCATCAGTTTGTCCACGCCATAATCCAGCAGTCGGCGTCTTGTCAACGATAGAATGAGGAATGCCCAAATGACGTGCAAGTTCTCGCACCTCTGTCTTTGTCAAATCGCCAATCGGTAAGAAATCAACCCCTCCATCGCCATACTTTGTAAAATAGCCAACGTGCAATTCTGACTTATTACCCGTGCCTGCAACACGATAATTACATGCATTTGCATAACAATACAAGAGCATCATTCGTATGCGTGCCTTCACATTTCCAAGCGCACTTTTGTTACTATCAACGAAAGGAACAGTTCGTACAAATACATCAAGAATATCATTAAGGGGATGAATATGTGTTTTTATACGCAATTGCCGTGCAAGCTCCTCTGCATCCTGTACATCTTGTAGTTTACTCACACCACGTTCCGGTAAGATTAAACCAATAACTTTTTCTTTGCCCAATGCGCGAACACAAAGCGCAGCAACCGTACTCGAATCAACGCCACCCGACAAACCGATGACAACTCCTTCTGCTCCCGCTGTCACACGACGGATAAAAGAGATGATGTGCTTCTCAATGATTACTGCATTCATGTTGAACCTCCATGCTGATGTCAAGCGCAGGTGCAGAGTGTGTGAGTGCTCCAACAGAAATATACTGAACACCGAGCCGACGCAACGCAGGTAACCTATCAAGCGTAACGTTGCCAGAGACTTCCAGAGGAATACGCCCACCAACAATCTTTACTGCTTTTTTCATATCTGTTAATGACATATTGTCCAGCATGATAACATCTGGACATGCCCGAACAGCCTCATCGACATCGGCAAGATGTGATATTTCAACTTCTATTTTTTTTCGAGCACGTCGAGCTTTCTGCACTGCCTCAGTGATGCTTCCAACGATCTGAACATGCTCTTTTTTGATAAGCACCATATCATACAATCCCATCCGATGATTTTGTCCGCCGCCGATACGCACTGCATACTTCTGTAATCGACGTAATCCTGGAACTGTTTTACGGGTATCCATAATTTTAACATTACCGACTGTATCAACAAAAGCTTTGGTGAGCGTTGCTATGCCCGACAGATGTTGAAGAAAGTTAAGTGCGGTCCTGCCACGCGACAAGATGAAATGAGTGCTTCCTTTTATTTCTGCAATAACCTGACCTAGTTGAACAGCTGTACCATCTTGAACAAGTGCAACGAATGACATTGTACGGAAAATACGCTGTGCGACTGGGATGCCAGCAATGACTCCAGATTGTTTTGCAACAATTCGCGCAGTTATAGTACATGAAGATGGAATGATTGAATTCGTCGTGATGTCGCCTGACTGAATATCCTCTTCGAGTGCTCGTTCAATGATGTTCACAAGAACCCACACCATTCTTTCCAAAGCTTGTACCGTTCAAGCCGCGCAACATTGAGTGTCATTTGTTTCAGTACCGCAACACCAGTCATATTGTTTGATTTGAGCCAGTCACCAATCTGTGATATGTGAGCATCGAGAAAAGCCGTAAGCTGCTCTTTATTTCTGATTTGTTGTAAATTCACTGTTTCCAGCAATGGCCTGAAATGGTCGTCGCTGTGCATTTCGACAGGGATTTTACTGAGAATTTCCTCTGAGAATTCCATAAGCCCACTTCAAAGTGTTTATTTATATACATTTCGTCGACAAAATAGAAAATATGAACCAGTCGTGCCAATGAGCTGCTGGATAAAGTAAATGGACCCGCCCAGACTTTCGAGTAATCTCACTACTTTCGAACTGGGGACCTTACCCTTGTGAAGGTTACGTCATAACCACTAGACCACGGGTCCATGAACGGAGCGACTTGGGATTGGAATAAAAAGCTTACGAATTTCAGTATAACACCGAATTTCGGAATCTCGAAAGTCTTAAAAAGCATAGCCACCTTCTTTTACATATGTCAACTATATCAGAGGACTTCTGGGAGGACCAACAGTGGGCGTTTCAGCACCATAGCGACCTCCTTGACACGTACAAAGACATGTGGATCGCAGTTGTAAATAAGAAGGTTGTAAGTGCAGGAAGCAGTTTAGAAAAAGTGGAAGC
>DATEAE010000159.1:0-3413 GCA_035288505.1 Candidatus Nanoarchaeia archaeon | reverse complement strand
ATACTCCCCTTCAAGCGTCAATTCTATTTTTGTGCCGTGCTCTTTCTCCCACTCAACCTCATCTTCCCTGATAATCTTTGGAGAATTTGTCTTTACATCAATGTACAATTCATAATAGTGGGCAGGCTTTCCTTTTGCAGTGCGGGAAACAATTTTTGTTCCCTTGCCTGTTGTCAGCTGGGCGTAAAGAACTGCGGCTGAAATTCCGATTCCCTGCTGGCCCCTTGACTGGGAAAGCTTGAAGAATTTGGAGCCGTAAAGAAGCTTTGCAAAAACCTTAGGAATCTGCGCCTTTACAATTCCAGGGCCGTTGTCCTCAACAACAACCGAATACCTGAATTCTGCAAGCTGGTTGATCTCAACATTGACATCAGGGGAAATTCCAGCTTCCTCGCAAGCATCCAGGGAATTGTCAACTGCCTCCTTGATTGTCGTCAATAGAGCTTTTCTCTTGTTGTCAAAGCCAAGAAGGTGCCGATTCTTCTCAAAAAATTCAGCAATTGAAATCTCGCGCTGGCGCGTAGCCATCTCTTCTGCATTTGCCATTGAAATTTTTAATTCTGGAACTTATTTAAAAAGTTTGTTGTGGCTGAAGTTTTGCGTTTTTCTTTTTAAATAGGGAAAGGATTATAGGGAGCATGTTTCTTAGAAGATTTGGTGACCATCTAATGAAACAAGTGCTCCCTGAAAAGATTGATGCGTTGAGTTCAGTTATAAGTTTTGCGAAAAAGTGTTTTACTAAACCGCAGTTTAAGCAGGTTACCAAGTACGTTACTGGCTTGATAACTCTGCAGAAGAAGAGCATTAGCAGCATAAATGCTGCTTCTGTCGTGAAGCAGGACCAGAGCAGTTTGAATCGTTTTCTTACACAAGCAGGGTGGGATGAGCAAAAGCTTGAAGACCGTTACACTCAAAAAATTCGGCACTTATTTGGTCGTGAGAAGGCTTCGCTTGTTATTGATGATTCCTTATCAAAGAAGACTGGTGAGCATATAGAAGAAGTGCAGTATCACAAAGACCACTCGAGTAATGGCTACGTGCTCGGCCATCAAATCGTTACTGCTCTTGTGAAAGTCAGGGAGAAAGCGTTCCCGCTTTTTCCAAAACTATACAGCAAGAAAACTCAGTCAAAAATCGAGTTTGCAAAAGAACTTATCACTTTTGCCGACGACAAATTAAGGCTGAAGGAAGTGATTATGGACTCGTGGTACATGTCAGTTGAACTTATCAAAGAATGCCAGAAAAGAAAACTGGATGTTATAGGATGTGTTAAATCAAACCGCACAGCTTACTTCAAGCCTAATGAAAAGGAAAAGCTCAGCAAGTATTACAAGAGTCTGAAAAAGAAGGATTTCGCAACCTTTATCATCGATGACGCTACGTACCAAATTCATGAAAAAATCGTACGCATGAAACACATCGGATTTGTCAAACTTCTCATTTCAAAAGAGTGGAATGCTGACGAGAAAAAATGGTCAAGACCATTTTACCTTATCAGCACCAATACCGAAAAATCAGCTGTTCAAATCATCAGAACTTACTCTGAGAGATGGAGCATTGAAACATTCCACAAAGACATCAAACAGAACCTAGGACTGGAAGCCTGTCAAGTCCGAGGACGACAAGGAATCACTCGCCACCTGATTCTAGTAGCCCTCGCAT
Organism: Candidatus Nanoarchaeia archaeon; assembly: GCA_035288505.1. Classification (GTDB taxonomy): domain Archaea; phylum Nanobdellota; class Nanobdellia; order Woesearchaeales; family JAGLXL01; genus DATDXM01. The sequence goes on along the minus strand of DATEAE010000159.1, from coordinate 1,751 downwards.
ACGCAGTCCTAAAATTCTGGACATGTCTCCAGAACATAACATGGAGCATTGGAGAAACAATACGATACATACAAAGCAAAACATTCGACGATTTAGTAATAACTATCGTCGAAGAAACCAACTTACAAAAAAGGAGAATGCTCGCAGAACCCTTTATAAGCAAAAACGCAAGAGTTTAGTTAGGGACATAAATATCCTATAAAGTCTTGCATAAAAATATGTTCTGTCCAGAATGTTTCTAATGCTTCTTGCATGGCATCAATCGTTGTGAAATATTGTGAATTTGTGATGTTGTTTTTTGTGACTTTCCAGCATGTTTCTATGGGGTTTAGGTCTGGTGAGTATGGTGGGATATGCTCGACGCGGATGCGTGGAGCGTATTCTGCGAGTAAGTTTTTGACGCATTGTGTTTTGTGGAATCCTGCATTGTCCATGATGAGGACGTATTTCTTTTTTTGATCAAATGTCTTGAATAGTTCTCGCAAAAAGTGCATGAATGTGAGGCTGTTTTGTGTTATGTAGAAGTCGTAGTAGAATTTGTGTTGGCTGGTTAGTGCTCCGAATGTTATGAGTTTTTTGTTGCTCCAGAAGAATGCGGCTCGGGGAGTTTCTCCACGAGGAAACCAGATTCTTTTGTATGTTGTTGTAAGATGGAATCCGGCTTCGTCAATTGCTACAATCTCATGATCCAAGTATTCTGTTTGAAGTTTTTTTTAAACTCTTGACGGAATTCTTCAACTTTTTCAGGATCGTTTTTTATGTGCTGGCTTCGGGGAGTTATTTTTGAGAAGTTTAACTTGTGGAGTATTCGTCTCAAATGTCTGGGTGAGTAATTTTTATTGGTTTTTTGATTGATCATTTGAAAAAATTGCTTAGTGTTTATCGAGCAGAAATTTTTGTTGGCGTCTCTTGCTTCTTTTTCAAATTCTTTTTTTAACTTGGCAAGCGTCTTTGTTGTTAATGGGGTTGGTCTGCCACTGCGTGGCAGAGTTTTCAGAGAAAGTCCCTTTTTTTCTCGTTGCAACCAAAGGTTCACCGTTGGTTGGCTGCAACCAATAATATCGGCAATTTCTTGCTGATTTTTTCGTTGTTTAGACAATTTAACAATTAATTCACGTTGGGTTAGGTTTAACATGTATCTATAATAACACAACCAGTATTTATAGTTTACTTTTGTCCTTTACTAGATGGGGACGAAAAAAGCCATAATTGGCTAATTTTTAGCTTCAAATGCAAGGCAACAAGCCCATTTAAAGATTAGAAAAGAAACTTAAACTGTGCTTATTTACCAAACGCCATGTATTCATCGAACAACTATGCGCCTATTGTGAATTACGGCTCAGGGCTTGAAAGCAAAGTGGCTGAATATGCAATAAGCGCTATTCCGCAGGTCATGCAGTACAAGGGCAGGCTTAGCGCAGGCGGGTACAAGAAAGACAACTACAGGGCAATTGCTGAAGAACAGCCGATTTTTTTCCTAAACCCCAAAAGGCCGATGACACAGTTCATCGGAAATGCATTTGAGATTTCTGCATTTATTGAGGAGGCATTTGAGAAAACAACCGGAAAAAAACTGCCGTCTGACATCCTGATAACAATTGCGCAGAGAAGCGAACTAATAACAAAAAATCTCGCATTTCTAAAAGAGTCTGTTGTTGGGCTGTCAGTTATTGAACCCAGAGAAATCTTTGTTGTTTCTGGAAACATGGATGAAGTAATGCTGACTTGCGGGCATGAGATAGGGCACATAA
>DATEAE010000158.1:0-5745 GCA_035288505.1 Candidatus Nanoarchaeia archaeon | reverse complement strand
TATTTTCAATTGTGAAAACGCTTCGTTGAAAGCCATCGCAGACCAAAACAAGGAGCAGGCAGAGCGCATCGCGCGAAAATACAACACAAAAGCTTACACTTCATATAAAGAGCTTCTCGAAAAAGAACAAATTGACGCAATCACAGTTGCTGTTCCAACAAAATATCACAAAGAATGTGCATTGCACGTCATAAGCCAGAACAAGCATGTCTTAATAGAAAAGCCGATTGCCACAACCGAAACAGAAGCGCAGGAGCTTATAGAAGCTGCACAGAAAAACAACGTTCATCTGATGGTCGGTCATATTGAACGTTTTAATGCGGCAATCATTGAATTAAAACATCGGCTTGAAAATGGTGAATTGGGAGAAATCTACAAAGTTGAAGTTGACCGCATCGGCCCATTTCCCGAACGTATTACGGATGTCGGAGTCATAACCGACTTATCCGTCCACGACACCGACATTATCCATTATCTGACAGGAGCACAACCAACCCGAATATACGCAGAAACACAACGTCGCTTACATCCGACGCATGAAGATAGCGTGACAGCTCTCCTCACCTATGATAACGGAATGCTCGCAGTATTAAATATCAATTATCTGTCCCCGACAAAAATTCGCCAGCTGTCTATTTTCGGAAAGCGCGGCATGTTTAAAGTAAACTATCTGACACAGGAGCTTTTCTTCTATGAAAACAAGTCATTTGGCGCAACTGACTGGAGCAGCGTTTCTGAAGGCGACATCAAGATTATCAACGTACCAAAGAAAGAGCCGTTGCAGGCAGAAATAGAGCATTTCATTCAAGTCATAAAAGACAACACAACAGTTGCAGTCACGGGTGAAGATGCGTTGCACGCCCTTCGCATTGCACAGTACATATCACGTTCCGCACAGGAAAAGAGAGTGATAACCCTATGAACATCGTCATCGCGATTCCTGCATACAATGAAGAAAAAGACATTGGCCGGGTGATTGACGAGATTAATGGAGTAATGCGCACAACATCCTACACCTTCAAAATTCTCGTCTTTGACGATGGCAGCACAGATAACACGGTCACAATTGCGAAGCAGCGAGGCGCAGTTGTTGCATCACACAAGCATAACAAAGGGCTTGCGCAGACATTCAGGGACGAGATGATAGAATGTGTCAAGCTCAAGGCAGACATTATTGTGCATACGGACGCAGACGGCCAATATCCTGCTGCCGCAATCCCCGCACTCATCCACAAGATTGAGCAGGGTTATGACTTAGTACTTGGCAGCCGTTTTCGTCGTTCGTTTAAATCATGTAGTCACATGCCATTCCTGAAATGGTTGGGCAACAAGGCATTTGCCATTGTCCTAACGCAATTAACAAAAACAAGGCTTACAGACACAACCACCGGCTTCCGCGCATTCACCCGCGAAGTTGCAGAAGAAATCCAGTATATCAACACATTTACGTACACACAAGAACAGCTCATCAAAGCTTCAAAACAAAAATTTAAGATAACAGAAATTTCTATTTCGCCGCGGCCGACACGGGCAAGCCGCCTGTTCAAGAATCCGTGGCAATACGCCGTCAAAGCCTGGATAAATATTTTGCGCATTTACAGAGATTATGAGCCGTTAAGTTTCTTCGGTCGTATTGGCGGTTTGTTTGTGCTTGCTGGGAGCGCAATTGGAATATGGCTCATCTATCGGTTTATAACATTAGGATACGTTGGCAAGCTTCCTTCAACAATTCTGACGATATTACTGATTATGGTTGGGTTACAGATTATTCTGTTCGGATTTCTCGCAGACATGATGAAGAAGTAAATGGACTATAAACCAGTGTAGGATAATGCCAAGGTAAGTGGAATGTCGATGATCCCCTGAGTGACTCATCACCGCCGTTACAAAAGGAAGAAAAAAAATAAAACGTACGTAATTTTTTCGCCTCCTCCGTGCTGTTTATAATCCAAACCACTACGTCAACCGCGAGATAAGTTTTCTTAACTCAGCAAAACTGAACAGCCCAAGCGCAAACGCAACAGACACATAGATGAGTCCAGCAATTACTGATACAACGAAAGCATTCGCCCAGAAACTACGTAAAAATGACAGCGAGGCATACCAAACGATAAGATGGACTGCAAAAAAAGCTGTCGTTGGCACAAGCAGTTTGCCCCACTCATAAAAAGGCAGTTTCATGTCAACAAACCGAGCAGCACGCGCAGTGGTGAAGATAAACATCATGACATAGCTAACCGTTGTTGCAATCGCAGCGCCATTAATTCCAAAAGAGGGTATAAGAACAAAGTTCAGGACAATATTGACAATTGCCGCAGCGACGATAATTTTCATGATGATATGAGGTTTGCCGATGCCTGACACAATATTTTCATTGATGATTGAAACAGTATAAAATAAAACACCGAATAACAATATCTGAAGCGCGAATGCGCCTCCCGCATATTCAACACCAAAAAATGCAGCGATGAACGAATAAGAATAAACAAGCGCAGTGCCAATGATAGGAACTGCAATGAAGAAAATATATTTGTAGATGAGTTGTAACCCGTCAGCAAGCCGTTTCTTGTCATTTTTCGCCCACAACTCCGAGGATAATGGAAAAATGGTCGCCGATACGCCTTGACCGATAAAAAGGAAGATGATGGCAGTAGGAAGTACAACATTGTATATTCCAACCTCTGCGGCACTTCTGTAGTATGTGAGAATCAACGTGTCAACATAACCAATGATTTTTGTTGCAACAGAACTTAAAAAAACAGGTGTGCTGAAAAGAAACAGTTGCGTCGAAATTCTTTTGAATTCAGAAATATTATGTGCAAAAATATTGTAGCTGCGGAGCGTCGGAATAGCATACAAAACAATCATCAGGGGAAAAACAAAAACAAATGCGTACAAAGGTGTACGAATTCCAAACCCAAGATAAAAGAAAAGAAGCGTCAACAATAATGTAACGACATTTTTAACGAATTCTGATGATGCAAACCAAAACATGGACTGAAAGCCCTGAAGGATGCTTTTCATCGTGCGGAAAATGACACTTGCCAAAAAGTAGATGATTAAAAATTTCATATAAAAAGCAGCTTCCGGCGCACGAAAATAATGTTGAGAGAGATAGCCTGCGAAAGCATAGAACGCAACGCTGAACACCACTGAGCCGGCAAGCTGCATGAGTGTTGTCGTGACGATCGCACTTTTGATGAGGTCATACCTTTCCTGAAGTTTGTATTCGGGGATGTACTTGGAGAGTGCCTGCAATAGTCCAAGTTCACGGAAAAAAAGGAAAAACGTGACAAAAGTAAAGACAGCATAGAACACACCGTACTCCGATGGTGTCATATTACGTGCAAGCACAATTCTGTTAACGTAACTCACGATGCTTGCGGCTATGTGAAAAACCATGACCCATGCAGTGCCATGCAACGCGCGTTTGAGATAAGACATATGCAGGACAAATGACAGGGCTTTTTTAAAGCTACTTATATAATAGTCGCTGCACAAGTTGTGGTCTGTGGACTCCCAGCCATAGGTGTTACGAAAGGAAGTAAAAAAGAACGTTATGTAAATTTTTTCGCCTTCCTTCTGCTCCAATGACAATCCACTAACGACGCTTAAAATTCACTTATCCTTGTCCAGCGCATCCTGATAGGCTTTATCTAAGTTTATTAATCGAATTGCCTGCGACACAAGTTTTCGGACAAACTCAAGAAAATAAACAATTGCATACAACGCAACTGTATAATGAGGCACATTGACAACAATGCCAATAAACAATACACTAAATAAATGCTCGACACGAAGCACATCAAACAACAGCTGTTTCATAAAAGACTGGTCAGAACGTATATGAACTTTATTTGCAATCTGCTGGATATCTTTTTGTTCTTGTTCCGACGTATACCATGCAGGATTTATGTTAATCGCTTTGCTGAACAGGAAGAACAAAGCAGCTGCAACGCCAAGATAAAGATACTGCACACCAAACGACATACTTCCATATCCCAAAAAGACAAATAACAGACTGTCATTGACATAATGTCCTACTCTATCAAGGTACTTGAAATACAATGGCTTCTTTATTTTTCTATCGGTAATTTTTTCATGATAGCGTGCGAGTTTTCCATCTGCAAGGTCAACAATGAACATGAATTGAAATATCAACACACCAACAACATTGAAGATATAGTCTCCTTCGATAAAAAGAAATGTGCTGAGAAACTGGACAATCACCCAGAAATACGTCAGGCTTGCGCGTGTAAATCCGAGCAGGTGAGCTATATGTGTAACAGCCCGCGCGGGGTAATCAAGAACATGCTCACAGCCTTTCCGGTATGCTTTTTCTTCTTTCGCTTTGTTCGAATCAATATTTTTATGAATTTCTTCAGTGATGTCAGGATGCATAGAAGAATGACAGTGACACTAATGGTTATATATGATTATCTGTTTTTCCCGTTATAGATAAGCAGTGCAGCATAAAGCAAGAAAGTTTATATATCACAATTTTCCGTGCAGCTTCAGGGTACTCAGATTGACCGACGAAAACAAGGATACAAGTGTAAATGTGTCTGCTGCCTTGGCTACAAAAGCTGAGGAAAAGATGAAGCAAAAAGGCTTCACAACCTTAGAGAGTTATGTTGCCCATCTCCTGCGGAAAGACACAGAAGACCATACATTAGACGAAGCAGCGGTGAAAGAACGCCTGAGAAGTCTTGGATATCTGGATTAATCATGACAAAAGTTTTATTGTTTGGCATCGATGGTGCGCCGCCTGAACTGGTTTTTGATAAGTGGAAGGATGTGCTTCCAAACATAAGTAAGCTGATGGCAAAAGGTGCATATGCAAAGATGAACAGTACCATCCCGCCATCAACTATTGTCGCGTGGAATGCCATGCTGTCAGGAAAGGATTCGAGCGAGATAGGAGTGTTCAGCTACACCTACAAAGATGCTGATGGCACAACAAAACTCGTGAACTCAACGCACATAAAATGCAAATTGCTCTGGGACATTCTAGGCAAAAGAAAAAAGACAATCGCGTTATACATTCCGTTATCGTACCCGATAAAGCCAATCAATGGCGTGATGGTAAGCGATTTTCTGACACCGATGGTCAATGAGCGCTGCGCATACCCGCCACAGATTATAGACAAACTTCGAGCGATGAAGAACCCAGATATTTTTTTTGATGTTGTTGCCGGACTTGCAGGGCACAAAGGGCTCGATGTCAGCGTTCTGATTGAAAGAACTTATGCAATGACTGATATGCAGATTGGATTGCTCAAAGAGTTTGTCGTTGGAGAATGGGACTTCTTTGCAAGTGTGATGATAGGTACCGACAGACTACAGCACATGTTGTGGCAGCATTTTGACGAAACACACCGAAAATACATCCCGAATTCACCATACAAAGACGCACTGAAAAAATATTATTCTTATCTTGACAATAAATTAGGAGAGGTGCTTGAACTTCTGGACAATGATACAGTGGTCATCGTCGCATCCGACCATGGGATGATAAAGCAGGAAGGCAAGATTAACATCAATACATGGCTTATGCAACAGGGCTATCTGGTACTCAAGAATAAAAGTGATACAAAAGAGCTGCTCAAATTCAGTACAGAACTCATAGATATGGACAAGTCACTCGCATGGGGCGGCGGCGCATATAATGCACGCGTCATCATCAACAAGCCGAAAGCAGGAAATAAGTATAACCAAATCAGAGATGAAATTGCAAAAAAACTG
>DATEAE010000157.1:0-2118 GCA_035288505.1 Candidatus Nanoarchaeia archaeon | reverse complement strand
TTCACATGCCATTGAAGTATTGTTAAAAAAGGCATTGGGCAAGCGTTGTCCGCGAAAAGCAGTCATTTTGTGCGGCGGCAAAGGGACGAGGCTACGACCAATTACTAACGAAATTCCTAAACCTCTGATTCCAGTCCACGGCAAGGCGCTTATCGAACACCTGCTCGACTTGTTCAAAAAATATGATGTCAAAGAAGTGTTCTTAAGTGTTGGATACAAAAAAGAAAAAATCATGGAACACTTCGGCAATGGCGACCGGTTTGGAGTAAAAATATATTACATTGATGAAAGTGAAGATTCACCATTGGGGACTGCCGGCCCATTAAAAAAAGCACGACATTTGCTTGATGAAACGTTTATAGTGACAAATGGTGATGAGTTGAAAGACATTAATCTTGAAGAGATGTTTGACATTCACAAAAGCAACAAGGCAAAGATTACGATTGCCCTAACAACCGTACCAGATCCGAGCAGTTATGGTGTTGCAGAATTATCAGGGAGCAGAATTTTACGCTTTATTGAAAAACCGCCAAAAGACAAAACGCCAAGCAATCTTATCAACAGCGGCTTATACATTGTAGAGCCTGAGGCGATAGATGTCATCCCTGATGGCTTTGCGATGCTCGAGAAAGATGTTTTTCCGATTGTCGCATACAACGGCGGTTTGTTTGGCTACCCATTTTCCGGACAGTGGTTTGACAGCGGAAACATGGAGAGATATGAGAAAGCTCTCAACGAATGGAAAGGAATTAAGAAAGAGTAACAGATGACAATTTTTAAAGCGTACGACATCCGTGGCGTTTATCCAACCGAACTCCATGAAGATAGTGTATACAAGATAGCACGTTCATTTGTTCTTTTTCTTCAAAAAAGCAATCCGAGCAGTTCTGTGAGTGAAACAATAGTTATTGGACAGGACATGCGCACTTCTTCTCCACAGCTTGCAGATGCTATCATAAAGGGATTGTTGAGTCGGGATGCTCATACTATAGATATTGGATTGGTAGCAACACCCACATTTTATTTTGAAGTCGCAAACAGCAAACACAGGGGCGGTGTTATGATTACTGCATCTCACAATCCAAAAGAGTACAATGGGTTAAAGATGGTGAAGGAGAATGCAATAAATCTGAGCATTGAAGAGATGCAATGGGTAAAAGAGCACATGGATGACAACATTGACGACAAAAGCACAGCAGGAAAAGGAAAGAGTGAAGTAAAACACACATCTCTCTCAGAACAAACTAAACATGATTTAACATATCTCAGAAAGCCTATAAAGAAATTTCGAGTTGTAGCAGACGCTGCAAATTCGATGGGCGCTTTAACCATACGTGAATTATTCAAGCATCTGCCATGCAAACTCATCGAACTTAATTTTGAGCTTGACGGAACTTTTCCTGCACATCCCGCCGATCCTTTAGCGGATGAGAACCTTACAGCACTCAAACAAAAAGTAATTGCTGAAAAAGCAGACATTGGAATCGCAACTGATGGAGATGGAGATAGGATATTTTTCGTTGATGAAAAGGGTGAAACAATTCCACAACCAATCATGAGAGGACTGATTGCACAATCGTTCTTGAAGCAATCGCCAGGTGAAAAAGTATGTTATGATATCCGCCCGGGAAAAGTCACGGAGGAGATGATTCGAGCAGCTGGCGGAATCCCAATAAAAACAAAAGTAGGCCATACAAATATCAAGGAAACAATGCGAAAAGAAAATGCAATTTTTGCAGGTGAAAGTTCTGGACACTTTTTTGTACGTACAGGACATGGTTCATATGAAGCACCGATGATTGTCTTTCTGAAACTACTCGAACGTATGTCTGAAGAAAACAGACCATTATCGGATATAATTGCACCGTACAAAAAATACTGGAATTCAGGCGAACTGAATTTTCATATTAGAAACAAAGAGGAGATAATGAAAAAGATTGAAAAACACTTTCACAACGGAAAAATAGACAAGATGGATGGCATTTCAATAGAATACAAAGAGTTCTGGTTCAATGTGCGCGCATCAAATACAGAGCCGTTATTGCGCCTGAATCTTGAAGCGATGAACAAAGAGATAGGAGAAGAGAGAGTAGCAGAAATAAAAAAGCTAATTGCATA
>DATEAE010000156.1:0-6112 GCA_035288505.1 Candidatus Nanoarchaeia archaeon | reverse complement strand
AAGAGTAAAAATATTATTCTCCGTGGCGCGACGGAGCTTTCCCGCAGGAAAGCGGAGTAGGATTTTCCGCAGAAAATCCGTCGCTGCCATGGAGGAGAATAATATTTTTACGATAAAACAGAAGTTAGACTAATTACGTACTTATCCCATTGTTTTATAAATTCAAGAAATGTCCTTTTCCCATGCATCATCACAAGCGCACTGTGCTCATCACCCATCTGAAATTGAAACGTACCTTGGGTTATTGGGGCACGACCATTGACGGTATCGGAGTTATCGTTGGCGCGGGCATCTATGCGCTCATTGGTGTTGCAGCTGGCGTTGCTGGTCCTGCACTCTGGATGAGCTTTGTTCTTGCAGGAATCATCGCAATTTTAACTGGTTTAAGTTACGCTGAGCTATCAAGCATCTTTAAGACTGATGCAGGTGAATATGATTACCTGAGAAAAGCCTTTAATCGTGGACTCGGTCTCATGGTGTCTTTCGTTCTGCTTCTTGCGATTGTGGTCATTTGCGCAACCATTTCTATAGCGTTTGGCGGCTACCTGCACAGTCTTACAGGTGTTGATGTTTTGCTCTCTGCGGCTGGCTTGCTTTTCCTTGCCTGTCTCATCAATTTTCGTGGACTGTCGAGCTCAACTACAATCACTGCCATTCTCACTTTTTGCAGCATTGCTGGTCTTTTATTCATTATTGGATTGAGCGTATCACGATTTGGTTCGGTCAATCTCTTTTATTCGCCTACAGGCATCTTTGGCATTGTTCGTGCATCTGCACTTGTGTTCTTTGCGTATGTTGGTTTTGAGGCTATCATAAAGCTGACCGAGGAAACAAAAAATCCGACGAAAACAATACCTCATGCAATTTTATCTTCGATAGCCATCACAACAATACTGTATATTCTTGTGGCGTTGTCTGCAGTGAGTGTGCTCGGATGGAAAGAACTCAGTGCTTCTTCATCGCCATTAGCTGATGTTGCACGTTCCATTCTCGGCAACTGGGCGTTTGTTTTTGTTGCGGTATTAGCCCTTGTTTCAACTGCGAACACGGTCATGGTAGAAATGGTTGCAGGTTCACGAATGGTGTACGGCTTGGCAGAACGGAAAGAGCTGCCATCATTTTTTCTTACAAATAATAACAAAAATCGCGTGCCACGATACGCAATTCTTGTCGTTTTTCTTGCGTCACTTTTGTTTTTAGGCGTGGGTAATCTTGAGCTTCTCGCAAGCATATCAAATCTTTTCATGTTCGGAACCTTTGTGCTTGTGAATTTTGCGGTGATTGCACTACGATACAAGATGAAGAAAAAACCGGCATTCTGTGTCAACTGTCATTTCTTTGGCGTGCCTGTGCTTCCGCTGCTTGGCGGTATTTTGTCACTGGCGATGTTGGCTGTTGTCATTGAGGGATTGATGTGAACATTTTAGATGGTATTGGCAATACTCCTCTTCTCAATATAGACAACATTTTCGTTAAACAAGAACAGCTCAATCCCAGTGGCTCTATCAAAGACAGAATTGCGAAGTACATTGTCGAAAAAGCCGAAAAGACGGGTAAGCTCAGAAAAGGCTATACTATCGTTGAGGCAACTTCTGGTAATACGGGCATTGCATTCTCTATGGTTGCAGCGGCTAAAAGTTATCGAATGCACGTGGTGATGCCAAAAGGGATGTCACTCGAACGACAAAAAATAATGAAAGCGTATGGAGCTCATGTTGAACTGGTTCATCGTCTTTGTGTCAAATGTGCTGTTGAACGCGCTCATTCTATCGAACAAAAGCCAAAACATTATGCTCCACGACAGTTTGAAAACGAATGGAATGTTGAAGAAAATGAAAAAGTGCTCGGTCAGGAAGTGCTTAAAGATGTCAAACGGATTGATGTTGTTGTTGCAGGTGTTGGCACCGGCGGAACATTAATCGGCGTCGGTAAAGCCGTACGAAAAAAGTTTCCTCATGCTGCGATTATTGCTGTCGAACCAGCAGAATGTGCGTTATTGTCCGGCAACAAGTTTGGCACGCACAGAATTTTTGGTTTTCATAAGCTTGCGCATGTATGTAAAGAACATCATATCGAAGGCATTGGCGACGGGTTTGTTCCACAAATTGTTGAACGTTATAAATCATTGATTAATGATGTAGTTACTATCAAAAGTGCTGATGCTACACGCGAAGCACAGAGAATTGCAAAAGAGTATGGTTGCTTTGTCGGTCCAAGCTCTGGAGCAAATTTGCTCGCTGCCAAAAAAGTAAGAAAAAAAGGTTATAACAATGTCGTTACGTTTTTTCCGGATTCGGGCGATAGATATCTCATTTAGGACGCTTCTTTTTTATAGTTGTCAATTCTCTGTATGTTTATGTCAGTTTCTTCAGACCATCAAAGACTTATGCAATCGCTCAACAAGCTCGCAGCAGCAGACAAATGGCGCAAGATGCCGAAGAAAAAAGGCACAGTGAAAAGTGTTACATTAACGAAAACAGGCAATATTCGTGTCATGTTTGAAGATAATTCTAAAGTATATGTGCTGAAGAAAAATAAGAATTTGTTTGAAACTGCTCAGTCTTTGAACAAAGATGATACCATTAGCGTTGCAACACGCAGGTATTTGGGAAAAATGTATTGTACGAGGATTGTCGTTAAATAACTCTTTTGTAATTGGGAGTATGATCTCTCAGATGACTCGGATCGGGATTTTCGAGTAACCATTCTTCAAAATTGCTTATTAATACAGATGGTTTGGCCAAATTAATTAAGCCTTCTTGTGGTTTATATGGTACACCGAAAATCATTGTTACTTCTGGAATATGTCCGTCATTCGTGACTGGTGTAGGCTGTGTCGGCGCACTTTGCTGACTAGGAATTGACTCGAGACCCTTGGGTGAAGTCGTACTATAATCGGGAGTAGTAATATCGGGAGTAGTAATTTGACAACTTGGTGATGTGTACGCCTGTTTAATTGTGAACTTACTCGGCGGTGTGTACGTCTGTTTTGGCACCTCATTACACGCTATAGCCATGATTTCTTCAAGCAAGTATTTTCCCAACTTATATTGTGAGGGTTTGTCAGTCATGTATTTTGTTATAGCTTGAACTTTTTAAACTTTTCTATATTTAACTACTAATAAGGAGTACCAAACAGAAATAATAGAAAGCTTACTTCGCGCTTGCTGCCTGTCTTTCCAAATCGCGTTTCTTTGCAATCGCGCTTGACTTGCCAGAACTCTGATACGCATTAATTATTTCGTCAGCAAGTGCCTGTTCCAACGATACTTTTGACCTGAATGAGCGTCCATACGCACCCTGTACCATGTACCTCAACACAAGGTCAATGCGGCGTTGTGAGCCGACTTCAACTGACTTAGGATAACGAGCGCCACCATATTCAATCGTTACGATTTCTTCACGCGGGCTGCCGTTAATCACCGCAGTAATGAACACATCCACCGGATTCTTTTTGAGCTTTGTTTCAATCATTATAAACGCTTTTTCAACTGCTCTGTATGCCAAAGATTTCTTTCCACTGCAATGGCCTGAACTGCGCCAGTGTTTCTTTCCTTTGTGGCCCGGGACCATTATCTTGTTAATCAAACGTTCAACGATAAACACTTTTGACTTGTGAAATTTCTGGCCCGCATAACGCGCGCCTGTCTTTGGAACTATTTTTGGTTCCAATGTAATGTAATCAACAACTCCCATATCTTGGACAGTTGTTGTAGTAACTTCCCATCTGTTAAAAGCTTTTATCATCTTCGTGCCTTCTCGATTTTGCCTTTGAGCAATGCATCGAGACTCTGATCATTGACTTTCATTACCTGTAAACGAATTCCTGAAAGATCACCCTTGGCGCCGCCCTGCTTACCGCCCATGCCTTCAAGAATAACTTCGTCGTGTTCTTCGATGAGTTTGATAGCTCCGTCGCCTGGTGCAAATGCAGACACCTGCTTGCCATTCTTTGATAATTGGACACGGACGCACTTTCGCATTGCGCTGTTGGGCTGCTTTGCTTCAAGTTCAAACTTTTCAAGAACAATGCCACGTGCCTGTGAACTTCCTTCAAGTGGGTCAGAGCGAAGCTTCTGTATACGCGAGCGTATTCTTCTATTCTGCTTACGCCGCAGCTTCAGGCGTTTTGCCACATTTAATCCATTTGCTTTTTTTCCCATGATTATTCAACCTGAATTGTGCTTATTGGAAAGTATCGCATCGCGACCTGCCTGAGCATATTTAAATTTTTCGCATTTCTGCCTATTATTTGACCTTTTACGGCCCTGTCACTGCTTTTTATTGTAATCTTTCCCTCTTCAGCAATCACAGCATCCACGTGCAATGGATAAATCAGATTCTGCACAAATGTCGCCAAATCCCGATTGTATTCAATCACACGCACGTGTTTTTTGAACTTCTCTTGTAGCTCTCGTACTGTCGATCCGCCCTTTCCAATGGCCTTGCCGATGTGTCCAGGCTCCACAATGAAATATAAACTGCCTTCATACTCAAATGAATCCTTGAGCAGCGCGCCCGTTACACGGGTAAACAGTTTCATTATCGCAAGAAGCTCTTTTGTATAAGTTATCTTCATTCTGAACGCACGCTAATGACAGAAATTGAAAATGGCTTCTTGCACAAAGTACCCACATCTTCATTGGTGATGCTGAGCTGTTCAACCGAAACCTGCGCAATGCTGCTGTAATGCATGATTTCCTCTTTTGTTCGTTTTGATGTATTTGAAGCTAAGTATATTTTTTTAACTTTGCTCTGTCGAAGAAGCTTCATTGTTCTTTCTGATCCAATGACTGCATTTCCTTCTTTTATTGCCTGTTTGACTTCTGAAACCGAATCCATTATCTCACTTTTGTTACCAGACCAGGAAGCCCTGTTCCTATTGGGACGGGTTGGTTGATCATCACATTTTCGACAACACTGTGGAGGTAATCAACTTCTCCAATGAGTGCTGCATTAATAAGGTACTTGATTGGCGTTTCAAAACTTGCGCGCGCGAGCACGCTTGTCTTCTCACGCACGACACCATATCGTGTAATACCTCGCACTTTGCCCGACACGCACATCGTATCGGCAACGAGCATCACGTGACGGATATCTATATTTAAGCCTTGTGCATCGATGACTTTGTTTACCTCGTCAATGATTGCCTGACGCGCAGCCTCGATTCCGAGCACAGCAGCTATCTCATGCATGTTGTTCGTTGTTGTCCGCTTCGGATCAACTTTGTCTAACTTCAAAATCTCTTTGAAATTGCTTCCTGCAGTTAGAATAATGTATTCTTCTCCGCGCTTTACGGGCAACACCTGTGTTATTCCTTTAATGCCTTTAATGTGAATTATCTTTATTTTCTCTTTGAATTTGTTGATAGCAGACGGATCTTCATTGTCTTTTGTTGTTATCTCAATTGATGAATCATCAGTTTTCATTGAAATGCCTTTTATTTTTGTCCGAATCAAACTGCTGATGTCTGCTGGCTTCATCTGAAGCTTTTCCAATTTTGCTGTGTCGAGTTTAACAATCATCTTCTGCTCGAACACATCTGTTTGAATCTCCTGAATAATATCATTCATTTTTGTCTCGCGGATTTCAAATGCCGCATCACGTATCTTTTCAGCCTTGTTATATGGACTTTTGAGGAAAATCTCCATCATTGGTGTTTTAATCTCTTTGCGCGCGTCAAAAATTTCAATGATTCTTGGCAGTCCGACCGTGACGTTCATTTCGGAAACTCCTGCAAAGTGGAAAGTGTTGAGCGTATTGTGTGTAATTATTCCGTCGAACGTGGCAAATGTATGTGGTCCAGGTACGGTCAGGTCGTATACATATTCATGACTGTTTGAAACGTATTCAATAGATTCAATCTCGTCCCAGACAACATCAGAGTAAAGCATTGTTTTTAGTACATTGAGCTCCTGAGAAATATCTATGTTTTTCGCCCTACTTTCGTTTTCAAAATTTATTACATGTCGTGACAATGCTGTTCTTCCAATCTTCTGTCGTTTCGTTGCGCTATTCACATATCTGCTTGGTAACTTTAATTTTCTTGAAACTGAAACAAGCACGTCGTCAAAGCCGCTGATGGTATCAATGTAATCCTGATGGCTTGGCT
>DATEAE010000155.1:0-2103 GCA_035288505.1 Candidatus Nanoarchaeia archaeon | reverse complement strand
CTCATACCTGATTTTCGAGGCAATGTCGATTGTTTGAAAACAATCATTGCTGCACAACCTGAAGTTATCGCTCACAATCTTGAAACGGTAAAGTCCTTGCAAAGAAAAGTGCGTGATATTCGTGCGAATTACGAACAATCGTTGTCTGTGCTTAAAACAATTAAAGAATTAAGCCCAAAGACGTACACCAAATCATCGCTGATGCTTGGTTTGGGTGAAACTGATGACGAAGTTCTGCAAGCCTTTAAAGATTTGCGCGCAATCAATGTTTCTGTTCTTACATTGGGACAATATCTCAGACCAAGCGACTGGCATTTGCCGGTACAGGAATATGTAACGCCGGAAAAATTCGATTATTTTCGGAAGATTGCTGAGCAGATGGGATTTCTGTATTGTGCTGCGGGTCCTTTTGTACGCAGTTCGTATAAAGCGGGGGAATATTTTATGAAGAAAGTGATTAGGAAGGATGAAAGGGATTAGAGCAGAGTTATAATCTATAATAAGATATAATAAACTATTATTTAAATGTTTTGCTCATTTTAAAATAGTCGACAATTTTCAGGAGATACCAAATACAAGCGTCTGGTGTTATTTCGCAGATGTACAGCCCAGCACTGCAAGAAAAAAATATCGAATGACCTAGAATAAAATCCAAAAATTGACATCACTTAAACAACCGAAACACAACGCCGACTTCTTTCAATAGTTGCAAGCCAGCATCATCAGGATACTCTACTTTTGCAACGACTTCTTTGATGCCTGCGTTAATAATCATCTTTGAACAGTTGACGCACGGAGTAAATGTTGTGTACATCGTTGCACCTTCAGTGCTGATGCCATGGACAGCAGCCTGCACGATTGCGTTTTCTTCTGAATGACAGCAGATGCACGGTTCGCTATACACACCGGATTTAATTTTACCTAAATGTCGCTGCGTGCATCGCACACATCCGCCCTGATTACAATGTTTTGCTCCTCGCGGAGAGCCGTTATATCCGGTAGAAACAACTCTATTGTCTTTCACAAGCACCGCACCTTTACGCGCGGACATGCAGGTTGAACGTAATTTAATCATCTCGGCAACATTCATGAAGTATTCATCCCAGCTTGGGCGTGATGGCTGCAGTTTGTACAAGTAATCTTCAACAAGCTTGTCTGTCTTTACACGCAAATCATCAATTGTTCCATTATTGCGTACCGTGACTTTTGCCATTGCCATGACTTTATGCAGTTGTTGGGCTGCTGCATCATTTGACATCTCCTGCTTTTCGCGCGCTTTCAGTTCCTCGAGTGTTTTTGGGTCTTGTTCACGGTTGCGCATCACAATTCTTTTTAGCCGTTCCTGAATGGATGATTCAACTTTGATAAGCAGTGCTTCCGAACGCGCAGTGATTGTTTTTGCTTCTTCGACATTGCGTATAGAAGTAATGACATAATTTTCTCCGTCTTTGAGCTGTGCCAAAGCTTTCTTTGCAAGAACATCGCTTCCAAAATCACGGCGAAGCTCATTGCCGATGGTAATTAGATTTTCACGAGTGATTGGCATTTTTCTCTTTTTAAGTTCATCACGCAGCATGTCAGAAAGTGATATATGGAAAAAGTTTTTCTCTTTCAAAAGTTCAGCAACGGTATCTTTTCCCGAGCCGTAAAGACCTGTCACCCCGATAATCATAGTTTTGCGGAAAAATACTGGTTTAAAATGATTGCTGTGCTGCAATAGTTTCTTTCTTCATCACAGGTAAAACGTCACCAAGAAGATACAAACTTCCGGTAATCAGAAGCATATCATTGCCTTGGAGCTCTTTAGCTTTCTCAAATGCTTTTCTGCTGTCTTTAATCGCTTTCACCGGACGATATTTTTTTACAATACGAGCTAATTGTTCCGCGTCCATCGGTTTGTAGTTGCCTTCAGTAACAATGACCTGCTCAAACAGCGGCACAATGATTTTGACCATTTCTTCTGCTTCTTTATCTTCTGCAATGCCCAGCATGAGAACCTTTCTGTTTTTCACTGTTTTCATATACTCTGCAAGCGCTTTCATTCCATCAACATTATGCGCGCCATCAACCATAATAAATGGATTTCGTGAAATAATGTGTAAT
>DATEAE010000154.1:0-3094 GCA_035288505.1 Candidatus Nanoarchaeia archaeon | reverse complement strand
CTCTTTGAGATGAAATGAATAGCCGATGTTCGCAATCAGCAGTGCGATGACAAGTTCTTCAAACCCAAGACTGCCACCAAGAATTTTGCGCAGCAATTCAATGGAGAGATACACTAAAAAAGCAACAAATAGCCAGTACAAAATTGGTTTCAGATTCATTGTACGCCCCATACTCGAAGTATAAACCACACGATGAGAAGAATTAAAATAAACGATAATACGACGGTGAGAATGTCAGGCTTTTGCATAGAGATAGAAAAGTTTTATCTGTTTATATTTTTGTTGCAAGGCTACCGTCTGCCGTAGCGATAGACCGGGCCGATTTCGCGCAGAGACATACGACTTGTAATTGGGATTGGCGATTCTGGTGCCAACTGAATTGATGGACGATAGTTATCCTTGTCTTTTGGAATATACATCCGAGCTTCAAGAGTTTTTGCATCTCGTGGGAACAGTTCCATGAAACGTGAGGAAAACGCGTTTAGTTAAAAAGATTGCGATTCTTCGGTTCTATCAACTTTATTAGTCGTCGTGAAGCAGAAGGAAGGCGAAAAAAAAGTTACGTAAAAAACGTTTATTTTTTTTTCTTCCTTTCGTAACAACGAAGACTGGGAATCCATAATCCGCGATTTACCTCGACATTACCTAATTCTTCAGTTTCCAAACAAGAAGATTTTTAAACCAACCGCCAGCGTATAAACCCATGGGTTACGAACTGCTCATCGCAGAGAAGCCAAGCGCAGCGCAAAAGATAGCAGCAGCACTCGCAGATGGCAAGTTATCAAAGAAAGCGCGCAAGAAAGTTCCATACTATGAACTCAAGCACAACGGAAAAGATATCGTCGTGTGCGCTGCAGTCGGTCACCTCTATACACTTGCAGAAAAAGGAAAAGGTACCTGGAACTATCCTGTTTTCGATATCCAATGGATAAGCGGCAGCAAAGATGCAGGCTATATCAAGGATTACATCGATAATATTTCAGAATTGAGCAAAAACGCAACAGAGTTCACCATCTGCACTGATTTTGATGTCGAAGGAGAGTTAATTGGATTTAATGCGCTGAGGTATGCGTGCAAACAGAAAGATGGCAATCGTATGAAGTTTAGCACTTTAACCAAAGGTGACCTGATTGAAGCGTACGACCAGAAACTGAAGCACATCGACTGGGGACAGGCGCATGCGGGAGAAACGCGCCACAAACTCGACTGGTTTTATGGTATTAACCTGAGCAGAGCATTGACTGATTCGATTAAAGCAGCACATTCTTTTAGAGTCATGAGCATCGGCCGCGTTCAAGGTCCGTCATTAAAAATGATTGTTGATAGGGAACATGAAATTACTGCGTTTAAACCAGTGTCATATTGGCAAATCCAACTTATTGGAGATGCAAAGAAAAAAGAAATTGAAGCGTGGCATGTTGAAGACAAGTTCTGGGACAAGACTAAAGCAGATGCAGTCTTTAAAAAAGTAAAAGCAGAGAAAGAAGCTCTTGTTGCGGAAGTAAAACGACAGAACGGCAAGCAGCAGCCCCCATTCCCGTTTGATTTGACAACCTTACAAACAGAGACATATGCTCACCATGGCATCAATCCAAAAGAAACGCTGTCACATGCACAAAAACTGTATCTTGCGGGAGTCATTTCATACCCGCGTACGAGTTCACAGCAATTGACACCAAAACTTGGCTTTCATAAAATTTTGACTGAATTAAAAAAGCAAAAAGAGTTTACTGTCTTATGCGAAAAACTGCTTGAGAAAAAAACATTAAACCCAAATAATGGACCAAAAACAGACCCTGCGCATCCTGCCATTTATCCGACGGGTGTTGCTCCGAAAGAATTAACGCCGCGCGAAGCAAAAGTGTACGATTTGATTGTCAAACGATTTATGGCGACCTTTGGCGAGCCTGCGTTGCGTGAACAGATGACTATTGTGCTTGACGTGAAAAAAGAAAAGTTCAAAGCGCAGGGACGAAGAACACTTGAACCGGGATGGCATATTTTTTACCAACCTTATATCAAACAAAAAGAGATTGAACTGCCTGCGGTTGCTGAGAAAGACATTGTCAGTGTCAAAAAATTAACGCTGTTGGATAAAGAAACACAGCCGCCAAAACGATATACACAAAGTAGCATTATCAGAGAATTGGAAAAAAGAAATTTGGGAACGAAAGCAACGCGTGCAGAAATTGTTGATACGTTGTTCAAACGCGGCTATGCTGAAGGAAAACAGATTACCGCAACACAATTAGGAATTTCAACGGTTGAAACACTTGAAAAATATTCGCCGCGCATTCTCGATGAAGCGCTGACCCGAAGCTTTGAAGAAGACATGGAAAAAATCCGTGAAGGAAATGAAAAACCAGATAAAGTGTTGGAAACCGCAAAAAAAGTGTTGGTTGGATTACTTGACGAATTCAAAATAAAAGAAAAAAATATTGGTGAGAGTTTGTTGAAAGCGGTGCGCGAGGCACAAGACCATGCAAACACCATTGCTGCGTGTCCGGTGTGTAAGAAAGGAACGATTAAAATAACAATGAACAAGAAAACAAAACAGAAATTTTTGGGCTGTGATAAATATCCTGATTGTCAAACAACGTATCCGTTGCCGCAGAATGCGTTAATTAAAGCGACAGAGAAGAACTGCGAAAAATGTACATTTCCGCAAGTATTGGTCATCCGAAGGAAAGCGCGACCGCAGGTTTTCTGTGTTAACCCTCAATGTCCAACGAAACTGCTTGAAGCTGCTGAACAGAAAAAGATGGAGAAGCAGTCCGAGCAACACAAGAAGAAATGTTCTGATTGCGGCAAGGATTTAATTTTGAGAAGAAGCTTTTACGGCCAGTTCTGGGGATGTTCAGGGTATCCAAGTTGCAGACATATTGAGAAGATTGATAATGGGAAGAAGGAAAGTACTGCGAAAAAATAACTACCTCAGAAATCGTGAATTCTCTTTCAAATATCTCTTGAACAACCACTGGATAAAAATGATATCAATTCTTTTTGTCTGTGAGCGCTCCAACGCAGTGTAATAACTGTTTCTGTTTGTATAAAGAATGTTCAACATAGGAAATCCTGCTCTCTTAAGGACAAA
>DATEAE010000153.1:0-5179 GCA_035288505.1 Candidatus Nanoarchaeia archaeon | reverse complement strand
AAGTCGTCCAGATATACTTCCAGATAGGTATAAAATCTTACCATAAGGTAAGTATAATTACCTCATATTTATATATCTTTCTATCCATGCCATTGCCCCCATTACAGGTTTTAGACTAAGCTACGGCGTGAGAGTGAAGTGTATAGAGAACTTTGAATAATTCATGTTTCAAGTGGTTCCACTTCGTAAAACGCAGAAATTTGAGGGTTTCAGACGTCGAAATTTTTCATAAACCTAGTTTTGCAAAGTTCTCTACAGGTAATTATTTAAAACATCGTAACTTTCCTAAAAGCCATGAGTCAAGGGTTCAAAACAGTTCGGCAGAAAATTGAAGTTGAAGAAGGAAAAAGGAATAAGAGAGTTCCTGGTTTTGTTGTTGACATGAGCGGTCACAATGTTTTACAACCCAATCCGATGACTGACGATGAGTTCAAAAACTTTTTCGCTGCGCAAGGTCAAAAAAGGACAAAGTTTGACTCTGTCATTGAAAAAGCAATCAAATGGATAGCAGTTGAGTCGAAGTACATGTCCGATGTGAAAAAAGATTTAGAAGCTCTGCAATCTGAACTTAAAGCGCCCTCGCGGCGAGGATGGCTAAGCTTCTTTAGTGGTAGCAATGGTACGAAACTTGTTAGGAAAGCTCTCAAAGATTTTCGGATGGTCGGACGCTGCGAACGCCGTGAGGCTCGACTTGATAAAGAAATCGAAAATATGCTCGAAGAACTCAAAGGTCAGGTGTCTGCCACAGGAAGTCTTCATGAACTGGAAGCTCTCAAAGTAAAGATTGAAACCGAAGCACGGAGCATCCTGAAAGAAACTTCTTTTTATGAAGGCGGCATTAAGACAAAACTCGAAAATATTAAGAAAGAGATTACCACTTACGGAAAAGCTGGTGAATATGAGCTGTCATGTATGATGAACGAGCTGAACGAGCTTTATAAGGATATCGACCGTGTGCTTGAGTGGATGAACGCGCTCACTATAAACTTGAGACAAGCACGAAGTGCATCAGAGCGTTATTTTGCTGCGATTTACCCAAAAGTTTATTTTGGCGGCAATGAACCCCACGACAATAAAACTACTGATTTGCTCAGAGGGGAAGGAGCGTACAAACTCTATTCTTTGGAACACAGACGACTTGTATGGAATAAATGGAGAGTGAACGGAAAAAAAAGATACTTTACACAGGTGTCGCTCATGAACGCAAATCTTAGCGGATTAGATTTGTCGGGATTTGATATGAGGAAGGCAGACCTGCGCGGCGCAGACCTCAGCCATACAACGCTTACAAGTACTAATCTTTCAGAAGCTGCGATGGAGAGAGCAAAACTCAGTCACGCTACGATGAATCAAACCATTTTGAGGGTAACACTTCTTCCTGATGCAAAGCTTGTCGAAGCTAAATTGAATAATTGTGACTTGAGTTATGCTGACTTGACACGTGCTAATCTCAGAGGGATGGTAATGACGGGTGGCAGTGCAAGTGTTGCGAGATTCGTACAAGCTGACTTTACCGATGCCGTGGTCACCGGAACTCAGATGGATGGAGCAATTTTCACTGGCGCAAAACTCAAGGGGGCTAAAACGTTTCTTCCAAAAGTGATATCACTTGCAGATTTTAGAGGTACTGGCTTGAAAGATTCTGATTTAGGGAAAATAATTGGAGTGGGACTTGCAAAATTCTGAGATTACACAACAACCAATTCCTTCCACAACTTCGTCAACACTTTTGCTTTCTCCTGAACGACAACAGTATCCTCAATCCGCACACCAAGTGGAGAACGATAAACGCCTGGTTCGATTGTTATCACCATGTTTTTCTGTAAAACATCTTTGCTTTTTGCGCTGACGTTGGGCAATTCGTGAACGTCAAGCCCGATGCCATGACCAAGACTGTGAATGAAGTGCTTGTTCCATAAACCAAGCGATTTTCGCGCGACTGAATCAAGTACAGAACATTTCACGCCTGGTTTTACACGATACAACGCAGCTTCTTGCGCTTTCCTAACAATGCTATACACTTTTTTCTGCTCTGTTGTTGGCGTTCCAATCGCAATCGTTCGTGTGCAATCAGAACAATATCCTTTGTAGTTTGCGCCGAAATCAATAACACACAAGCCTTTGTTTAACTTTACATTTTGTGTCGTATGATGAGGAGTTGCTGCATGATAACCAGATGCAACAATCGTTGGAAAAGCTGGTGCTGCACCATGTTTTGCCATTTCGTATTCGAGAAAGGCTTTCACGTCAGCTTCAGTTTTGTAGTCAAATGTACTGAGCATCTTTGTATATGCACGGTTAGCGATGCGAGCTGCTTCTGAGAGGATATCCAGCTCATCCTGACGTTTTATCTTCCGCTTATTTTCCAGTTCGGGACCAACATCAATAAACTTGGCTCGCGGAAACGTCCCTTTCAGCTTGCCCATGCGACGCACTGATGTTTGCTCAAAATCAATGCCAAATGTTTTTGGCTTCAAAGGTTTTAAGATGTTGAGGAGAGGAGTTACCAATATTTGTGAGGGTATGTTGAACTTTTTGCCCGCATCAAGAGGAGAAATATAGAGTTTCTTGCCTTCTTTCGTGATACACAGCGCAACGTGAGTCAATGGCACGCCTGCAAAATAAGTAATGTTGCTCAACGGTGTTTCGTCAGCAATAAGAAGCGTGACGTCAGTTTTTTTCATGGAGTGATAAAGATTTATAAAGCATAAAAATGTTTGTTTTTTCATGGTGAAATGGGTTCTTAAGAATGGAATGACGCTCATCTATGAGCCGAAAGATACTGCGTCAGTTGCAGTCCAAGTACTTGTCAATGTCGGAAGCAATCATGAGACGGCAGAACAACGCGGCATCAGCCATTTCATTGAGCATATGGTTTTTGAAGGAACAAAAACACGATTAAACGCACGTGCAATTACCAATGAAATTGAGAAAGTTGGCGGGATTTCGAATGCGTACACGACGACAACACGCACCTGTTATCATGCGAAAGTCCCACAGAAACATTTTGGCACGGCACTTGAGGTAATTGCAGACATATTGCAAAATCCGTTGTTGCGCGACAACGATACACAGCGACAGAAGCATATCCTGTTTAAAGAAATTGATTTAGTTACGGACGAGCCGCGCTTTCATCAGTGGGTGTTGTTCCAGCAGGCATTGTTCTTGAAACATCCCAGCAGGTTTCCAACCTATGGCACGCGAAACACTGTGCAAAGGATGACATCAAAGGATTTACAGCACTTTTTTGATACGATGTACCATCCAAAAAACATGATTATGGCAGTTGTTGGACGAGTTGATAACATCAAGAGAGAAGTTGAACGGCTTTTTGCAGCACAAGATAAAAAAAAATCTGTTTGGCCAGAAGTACATGAGCCTGCTCAACAAAAAGTCCGCATTAAGTCCGAAAAAAGAAAAGGTGTAAGCAGCACCTATCTCATCGTCGGACATCGAACAGTGCCGCGACTACATCCCGATAGTATTGTGCTTGACATTATCGAAGGCATTGTCGGGCGCGGACAAAGCGGCTGGATGTTTGACGAAATTCGCAACAAGGAAGGATTGGCGTATGAAGTCGGTGTTGAAGTTGCAAGCGAACAAGACTACGGTTTTTTTGCGACATTTGCAAGCGTCGATAAAAAGAATAAAGACAAGACAAAAGAGCTTATTTTGTCGCAGCTGAAAAAGTTGGAAAAAGTGCCAGCGCAGGAAGTTGAAGAATCAAAGACGTATGTTGAAGGAAGCTTTCTTCTGGATTTTGAGGATACGCAGCGATTAGCGGATGAACTACTTTTTTGGGAACAAGTGGGAGATGTACAGGCATTCTACCAGTATCTGAAGAACATCAGGAAAGTAACGGTTGCTGATGTTCAAAGAGTTGCAAAAAAATATTTTACGAAGCCGCATGTCATTGCGGTGATTGAAGGGAAGTAGCTATTCTTTCTCGTTGTAGGTAAAAACGATTTATCTACTAATTTAGTAGTCAATAGTAGATGTTAGTAGTGAATGTGACATGTGTCACCGGGCGTTTGCTTATGCAGCGTGAGCATTGTCAAAAAGTATATATATGAGTACTCATACTATGTACACATGAGCAACATAAATATTTCAATCAAAGACGAAGCTTACAGGTTTCTTCAATCTCACAAAGGGAAGAAAAGTTTCTCCGATGTGATTCTTGAATTTAAAGAATGGGAAAAATCGCGTGACATTTTGAGATTTTTTGGTGTTCTCAAAACTGTACACTGGAAGAAGGAAGAGAGCGATGCGCTTCGAAAAGAGTTTGAGGAAAGGTTATGATTGGGCTCGACACAACGGCGATTATCGATTTGTTCAAAGGAAAGCCAGAAATTAAAGGGGTAATGCAAAAGCAGTCTTCATTTGCGGTAACAGACCTTAACTATCTTGAACTTTTGTTCGGTCTCGACATGGCAAAAGGACAGCATGTGCGTGAGGCGGAATATTATGAGCAATTTTTTGAAAGCGTCGTGAAATTGTCGTTCAACCGATTGGCTGCACAAAAAGCTTCTGAAATTTACTGGAAACTTAAAAAAGAAGGCAAGATCATCGGTAAGTTTGATTGTATCATAGCTGCCATCTATCTCAACAATAATGTTCATTCAATTATCACGAGAAACATCGAACATTTTTCATTGGCAGGAATGGATGTTGTCGGCTATTGATTGGTAGCTATTTTGAAGTTGGCCATATGGTGAGTTTTTAAAGTCGTCGTTGGAGCAGAAGGAAGGCGAAAAAATTTAATTTAAACGTTTTAATTTTTTTCTTCCTTTCGTAACAACAAAAATTTATCTGACTTCACTCCGTATACGCGCTCTTCGCCAGCTTTACCAGTTCAACACGGTTGTCACGGAACGGCTTCAGCAGCTTGTTTATCTCGTCAGCGACTGCATTCTTCAGGTCTAAAGGAAACAACTTTTGCGCAACATAATCCTGCTCAAGCTGTTCTGCGGATGTGTAAGAGATATTGCCGCCGTACTTTTCTGGGCGATTGATGACCAATGCTTCTTTGTTATCTGTTTTTAATGTCATAATCACATGCTTTGCAAAGGCAAGCACGCCGTTGTCTTCCACAATGCCCGGAGCACACTGTGCGCTGTTGACTTTTTCTTTGACTGTTTTTTCATCGTCAATCACATCAATTTTTGACTTGAGGTCA
>DATEAE010000152.1:0-2806 GCA_035288505.1 Candidatus Nanoarchaeia archaeon | reverse complement strand
AACCGAAGAAAACACGTCAGATGGGCGAAGCACATGCGGATCGTACAATGCAAGCGAGCGGAATCCCGGAATGCCTGCTGCTGCATCACCATCTTTGAGAAGCACCGGCAATTTCATTAAATCGCTGAGCGACTGAAAGTCTTCTGGTTTGATTGCAGCGTAGTTATGACTATTCTTATATAATCTCATCGTCTTCAGTCCGCGACGCAAGGTAAAACGAAACAAGGACGATAGAATTTTATCGCGCTCTGCTGCGTCCATAAATTCCCAAGTGAGATTGCCCCAGATGCTGAGCGGCAGGGATAACGGATTGATGTCTAACGAGAAATTGAGCGAACTCATCATTTCCGCAAAGATTTCGCGGTCATAGGCTAACCGCTGCTCGAAATCGTGCTGCAGTGCCTCTTTTTCACGATGTACAACTATTGTTTCCTGCACTCATATCACCTTTTTTAAACGAAAAACTAAATTGATATGAAAAACTCTAAGATGGTTTATAAAATTATATGTGATAAAAAGAAGAAAAGAAAGATTACTTTCCTCGTGGCGGAATAAGAGTGTCGCCCATCTTTGCGCCGGGTTCTGCGTTGTATCGATTGACAACACTTATCAGACCAAGCTGAGCTGCCACATCTACGGGCACCGGTTTTCCATAAGGTGTGAGCGAAGCAGCAACCTCACCGCTTGGTACGCCTAACATTCTTACAACACCATTTCCAATTTTAGTACCGCCAACAAACTGATATTCCAGCAGTGCTACTCGCGTTTGAGTTGGTGCTCCATGCGCTCTGTTTCCAGCAATCTCATTGTTGACAGAATGTGCAAACGCTGCCATCGCAGTCCGCGTTAATGCGTAGGGGTCAAGTCCAGGCACACCGGGCGGAAGTGGAGCGCCTTCAGGGGGAGCGTTAAACATCTCAGCGACAACACGCGCAACTGAACCTGTAAATGCGTGAACAGCATGATGATTTGCTCCTGTTGTTGCACCAAGTGAATGATAGAGGAAAATCGGACCGTTCAGATTAGTATCCATCACATCTTTCCACTCTGCCACACGCTCGGTCAACGGTACCTGTTCAAAATGATGAGTTGCTCCAATCACTCCGGCGTTGTAAATTACTATATCAGGCTTTCCACCAAGTGCATCTAACAACATCCCTGCGTTCGCATCTACTTTCCTCGCAGTTGTTTCTCCCGCATCCATTTTGAGGAGCTTTACGCCGTCGCGCTTTTCATGTTCTTTTGTATGCCAGTAGGTTCCTACCACTTGTGCTCCATGTTCACTTGCTTGTTTCATCAACTCTTCTCCAATTCCCGTAGAAACTCCTGTAATGATTACTTTCTTTCCCTCTAATTGTGCTAATTTACCTTCAATATCATCCATGTAACATCCACCTCAAGCCGATGCACAAAAACAGTGTTTAAAAAGAAAGTGATGAGCAAAAATCTATTTCCTACAATACAACAATTACAACACCACACAGTTACAAAACATAGCAACGTGAGCAAACATCTTTGGTCGTTGAAGCAAAAGGAAGCGAAAAAAATTTAAAACGTTCTTTTTTTTTCTTCCTTTCGTAACATCAGTAATCAACTCTCATCTCACAAAACTACTCACTCATCAGCTTGTCATAAAAGTTAAACACGTTCGTGCAGAGGTGATGAAAGTGACTTTGACCAGCAGGTTTCCCACCGATTTCTCCAAAGCTGCAAAAACCAAACAATGGACTTCGTGACAATTTGCTTAATTCAGCAAGTTCACGGTGCGAGCTTTTCTGGTCCAACACGCGTCGCCGTGATGAACAGCTTACAACAAAACTCATGTCTGCACGCAACCAGCGGCTAAACAACTTGTCTTTATTCAAATGTTTGTGAATGTCAGCTAACAACTCATGGTTCGCCTGCATTAACCTTTTGTTGTTCTCCAGATTCATCAAAAATATAGGGGTATTCTCTTTCAGCGGTGCAATATAAGACAATTCGTCTTTTCCAAACGGAACGCCACCGGCGCGCATGATAATATTTCCATAACCATCCGGAAAGCCGAGAGGATACTTCTGCGTATAATACAAAATCTTTGAACGAAACTCCTTGATTGATATTCCTATTTGGTTAGCATACCATTGATAAATCGGCGTGTCATTGATTTTTGAAACGACAAATCCTCCATTCTTGACCTGGCTGATTGAACCAATATTGTTCAATGGCTCGGCTCCGTGTGCATAGGAACTCGCATACTTGATATCTGAAATTGCGAATACGGTAATCAACCCATCTTTCATGATTTTTCCTGAATGTAAAGACACGATATCGTAGGGCGTATTGCTGAACACTTTGTCCATATCAGAGCCAAGACTGCCGCCAAAGATTGGCACGTAATACCCAAGCTCATCCTGAATGCCATCAATGATGAGATCTTCATTACCCATGCGTTTTGGCTGGAATCCACGGGTGAACGCAAAGACAAAAAATGCCGGCATCCTGATAAGGTCAGTAATACTTCCTTTTTTTACTCTGGTGAACGCCATATACGAATCAACGTAATGGTCAATCTTGATGCTGCTGACTGCCTGTTTGATTATTTTCTTAGCAGTTTCACGCGGACTTTTGGATACGTTATCTGCTGACGATATGCCAAAATGCACGTAATCAGAATACATGGACGTGATGACAATTCCTTTTGGATAAATAGTACCTTCATAAATGACTGCGTCAGTGCTGCCACCAACAAATTCCGTTCCTTTGAATGTCTCTTTCAGCGCGCGGTTGATTGCCAAGGGGTCATACTCTCCTGCATAAAAAACGA
>DATEAE010000151.1:0-3458 GCA_035288505.1 Candidatus Nanoarchaeia archaeon | reverse complement strand
AAGGAATATGCGATGTTGTTACCTTTCTTTTCAAGCAAAGAATACCATTTTACGTAAGATTAGAAAAAGATTACGAATCATCGAGATATGTACTGTATGAACCACAATCTCCCTAAATATCCACAATCACCCGCGCTTTCCAGGTATTTTTTTCATTCTTGACTTCGAACTGGTGCAATGTAATCGCTTTGGCATCGACAATAAGCTTCTGCTTCTTTGGATTGATTTTTTCGCCCCAGCAGTCTGCGACCAGAGAGTTTGTTTTTGTTGAAACATTGACCTTGAACTTTGAAAATAGCAGTTCTTCTGCGTCCTTGAGATAGATGAGTTCCTGAAGGAAGTCAAAGAGGAGCATGTCGATCTTTGGATTAGTCAATGAAATTGTTCGTTTTGTTTTTGCTGTTACGGTTGTGAGCTTGACCTGAGTTTCTTCTAAAGCCAGCGCTGCGTTGGTGAAGAGTTTGTCCAATGATTTGCCGTAGGCTTCGAAGAGGACATCTGCAGTATGGTCGAAAAAAACATATTTCTTCATGGGCTTCGGGAAAACATAGGATTATTTAATGATTACGGAATAAGCTCAATCACAATTTTCCGAAAGCCTTTTAAACCATTTCATCATCCTTGCTTTTAAGTACGTAGTTAAAAAAAGAGGTGATATTGATGGTTCGCAAAAATCAGGGATTTTTGGAACCTCAGAAATCATTACGAGGTGATTTCTGATGGTATTAGCTGTAACAGGAGCTGCGGTAGTAGAGCCGTTCCTGCAAGTTTGGGATGGATTATACACGATCATTCCTGGAGTGGTTGCGGCAATTGTTCTTCTGCTTTTGGGTTATGTTGTCGGTGCAATTCTTGGGCATGTTGTTGCAAAGGTTCTCCGACATACAAAAATTGTTGAGTTTGCGGTTGAGAAGGCCGGCCTGAAAAGAGAAATGGGAACATGGGATCTACCTCATTTCTTTGGACTGATCGTTAAATGGTACGTCTTTGTGATATTCCTTAACCCGGCGGCACAGGTCATCAGGTTAACATCACTTGCGGAATTTCTGAGCGATGCAGCATTGTGGATTCCTAATGTCATCCTTGCAGTCGTTATTGCACTTGCAGGGTATGTGCTTGCGGAATACCTCGCGCAGAACATACGAAAAATACGGTCTAAGCAGAAATCATTGATGGCATCAACTGCAAAGGCATTAACGCTGATCTTCGTTGCGCTGATTGTCTTGCGTCAGGTAGGCATTGCGGTTTCAGTTGCAGAGAATGCATTCCTTGTCGTTCTGGGAGGCATCATGCTTGGTCTTGCCATAGGATTCGGCTTGGCGCTGAAAGACGATGCGAAGAATGTGATTAAAGAGTTAAGAAAGCATCTTTAATTCTGTTTTATTTTTTTAATTTCATTTTCAGTTAATTCGCGAAAATTTGATTCTGGAATTTCCCCTAATAGAAGTGTGCCTATTCTGATACGCTTCAGAGAGAGAATCGTGTGGCCCAAAGCAGCAACCATGAGACGCACCTGGCGCTTTTTGCCCTCTGTAATGATTATCGAAAATGATGTGGATTGGGTTGAACTATTGATTATTTTGACTTTTGCAGGGAGAGTTTTGTAGGGGTGGTTGTCAACGATTATTTCGATACCCATTTCGAGATGTTTGAGATCACTGTCACTGAGGCGCCCTTTCATCGTTACCATGTACTCTTTCTCGATTTTATTGCGTGGCTGCAGCACTTTATGCGCGAAATCGCCGTCATTGGTAATGAGCAGCAACCCAGTTGTGTTATAATCAAGCCTGCCAATAGGAAACAAGGTATTTTTGAGTTTTTTATCGCAATGGATAAGCTCCAAAACGTGCTTTTTCCCCAGGCTACGCTTCTTTGATGTGAGATAGCCCAACGGCTTATTCAACAGGAAGTATTTTTTTGGCATGGAAGAAAAGGGCTTGTTGTTGACCAGAATTATTTCTTTCTTTGGATTCACCTGAAATTCTGGATTGTAGATGGGGTTGTTATTAACCAATACTTTTCCTTCATTCAGAAGTTTGATTGCGTCAGCGCGAGTATTGATCAATCCCGCCTTACGGAGAATCTGATAGATACGTTGCTTTTTTACCATCTCTGCATTTGATTGATGATTTTGTTTTTTATGAGTGCGATGTTTTCACCGATGAACACAAGAACATGATTTTCTGCGTTTGCCGGCTCTAGATCCCATCGTCCTGCAACATAGTTAATGAGATATGAAGAATCCTCTTCGAACTCGACAAATCCCTTCAAGCGGTAAACAGATGGTGGGAGCTGTTGAAGGAATTGTTCGAATAATTCTTGGGGAATTGGTTTTGTTAGAGGATATGAAAACGATTCAAACTTTATCGGGTGTCCGTGATGAGTCTTAGTGATATGATGCTCAATTTCAAGACCAAATAAAAGATCAATGTCGACATTACAGTGAGTGGTTTCTATCATTGGCGCTTTTTTGTTTATTGTTCTGAGTGTGGTCTTTATTTCCACACGCTGTGTTTCGTTGACCAGATCGATCTTGTTGAGCAGGATGATGTCACCCATCTCGATTTGAACTTTACCTGTCCTGCCTATATTCGGGAAGCGTGCCAACGCATCTGCATCAGTGACAGTGATGACCGAATCGAGCTTGACGTTTGGATGGGTATCGCTTATGTCGACAACTAATGCGTCTGGCTCTGCAACACCAGTTGTCTCAACAATGATGATTTCAGGGTTATAACTTTCTATGACTTCCCTTATTGCTTCCTCAAATTCGCCACTGAGTGAACAGCAGACGCACCCACCTGCAAGCTCTGCGATATTGATGTTCTTTCCCTGGATGATTTGAGTGTCAATACCAATTTCTCCGAATTCGTTCATGATGATAGCGAATTTTCGGTCTAATTTTTCAATTATTCTTTTTAAGAGAGTTGTCTTTCCTGCGCCAAGGTAGCCAGTTATTATTGAGATAGGGGTTTTAGTCATTTTTGAAGCTTTGTTCGGAGGAGGTTTATTTCTTTTTCGCTGATGCGCTCAAGCAGTTCACGCATCCTAAGAACAAAGTCCGGAGCTGAATGTGCGAGCATAATGACCTTATCTTTGTCGAATTCGGCACTCGGATTTACCAACCGCAACCCTTTCTTCTGGCCCTTACACCATTCAAGACTTGATTTCATTGAAATATCTCCAAAGCGCATTTACAAAAACATCGGGGTTCTGAAGTATGATATGGCTTTCTATTACTTCTTTTATCAAGGTATCCCGTTTTCTCAGGCCATCTTCAAAATTCTTTAATGTTGATTTTTTTATGCTTATTTTTTTGGTGTAGAGCTCTCCGAAACTTTTTATAAGGCTTGTCTCTTTTTCCGTGATATCGCCCAAATAAAAAATGTCGATATCACTCTCTTTTGTGAAATAACCCTTCACATATGATCCAAACAAAACTATGCAGCCCGGCAGAT